>NZ_QFXN01000259.1:0-288 GCF_003144775.1 Enterobacter sp. CGMCC 5087
GTAGCACACCGACCACCATTCGTATGTTTTTACAACAGGCCATTGACCATTACCCACGACTGGCGGCGTTCAGCTTTACACTGGGATTACCGTACCGCGAGAGCGTGGCCGATCATCGGTCATTGATTCTGCGTTTTCACACCGAAGTCTGGCAGCGTATTGGTGAATATTCGTGGGAGCGCCAGCAGGCGCGCCGGAGTTCACCGCCGACGGTGTTACGCTGGGTGTGGGAGTCGGCCAGTGCTCCACAGTGCAGGATGGTGCTGCTGCTCAATCTCGATACGCTGG
>NZ_QFXN01000260.1:0-3714 GCF_003144775.1 Enterobacter sp. CGMCC 5087
GGTTATTCTCAACCGTTCATGCCGGGGCGCTTTCGCAACTCCATTTAACCAGTTGAAAGCGAAAGTACAGGAAATGAGGGCTCCATTGACCACAGCCCGAACGGGCGTTATCAATACCTGAATACCGTATGAGACTGGCCGGGGACGTTTCCGGCATCGTTCCGCTGCTTTAGTTGCAGGATGATGTCTGAATCGCTCATGGTCTGGCATCCCACCCCGATCGCGTTTTGGTCAGCCCGGTTCGTCCTGAGTGGGGGACGCATTCAGTACGGTTGCACTGCTGCCCGGGATGACGTTATCACCTGGAGTGTAGGCGGGAACAGGGGAACATTGCTGCGGCAGGTCACTGAAAAACTCAGCAATATTTAATGTCGATTCAGGGAGGGGCGGTAAGGTAAGTGTGTCATTCCAGCAAAACCAACCTTGTGAGTAAGAACGATATCGCTTCTGTTAACCCCGCCTCATCCCTGTGTGTGGCGCGGTGATTTTTTGCTTTTTTGTATCTGACCATCAGAAGCATCAGCATTCAGTGCCTGACAGAATGTAACACCATTAACATATTGAGTGATAACGACACGAAATTTTAACTTTTAGTAATTGTGTGGTTATTGTCGGGTGTTTAGTATACGCGTCGGCTCTCTGAGTATATGGCTGCAATGAGTTTTCTTTCTGCAATAACCAGAGAACGCATTCGCATGAGCGTTGAATATCCTTCTGCCTGACGCAGGGTAAATGACAATGGAGGGCAGCGCTCAGCCGAATGCAGATACCTTAACAGATAAGTGCATTCCTCCGGTAAGCCCGTCGGGCTGTACGTGTGCTTATCTGTTGCGGTGGATCCCACTCTGCGTGGGGCGCAAACAGCATGACACCCTGTCAGGTGGTTGAGTTTAAAAAAGTGCGCAAGCCACGGTGGCTGACCAAAGGCTTACTGAGAGGCACTCAGCACCGCAACACTTCATTTTAGCCAACAGAGACGGGGCATTTTCAGGGACGGGCTTCAGGAGCATTGATGGAAATCGACTTATCACAGGCCACGGAGAGCCCCGGCGCTATCCTTAATGCCACGCCATCACCTGCAGAACAGCGCGCCAAAGAGAATGCGCCGGGTAGCGAGGCCATCGCCTCCGCGCCAGAAGATAAATATGGCGGTTTCTTCAGCCATTCCGCTCCCCCCGATGACAATGACCCTGATTACCGTTTCACGCTACGTGGCAACAGCCTGAACCCCATTATCGATGCCGCCACGCCCCTGTTTGGCATGGTTATCCGTATCCGGGCGCTGACCCTGTATGAAGATGTCACCCGACTTTATCAACAGGTTTCGAATGAGATTGAAGCCATTGAGCAGGAACTGAAGCATCAGGGGTACGGGCATAGCGTGCTGCTGCCGTTCCGTTACATGCTGTGCACGTATATCGACGAAGCGGTGATGGCGCATGAGTGGGGGAGCCAGAGCGAGTGGTCGAAAAACTCGCTGTTGTCGCAGTTTCATGGTGAGACCTGGGGCGGCGATAAGGTGTTTACCGTTCTCGATAAATTGCAGACCGAACCACAGCGTTACCGTGACATCCTGGAATTTATGCTGCAGTGCCTGATGCTGGGCTTTAAAGGCCGGTATGCCGTCATCCCGCAGGGCGACAGCGAACTGCGGGCTATCACACAGCGTCTTCACCATCTTCTGTACCCACAACCCACGTCCCATCACCCTGTACGCTTTGTTGACGATACGCAACCGCCTCCTGGTGCCTGGCCTCTGCCGCGACAAACGTCGCTGTGGGTCATCCCTTGCGCAGGTCTGTTGCTGATGGCGGTCGTGTTCGGCATCTCTCACCACCTTCTTCATCAACAGACGCTTGATGTGCTCCATCAGTTAGGGGAGTTACTGAAGTGAGCCGCATGAGCTCCATCCTGAAAAAAACAGTATCCCCTGTCTCCTGGGGAGCTAAACGCATCAGGCCGTCATGGTGGCTTGCCGCAATGGTGCTCTGGATTGTTGTTCTGCTGACAATCTGGTGGACGGGGCCGTATCTGGTCATACAGGGGGCATTTCCCCTTGCGGGCCTCTGGCCCCGCATGATCTTCACCCTGTTCTGGTTGTGGCTGCTCTGTGTGGCTATCCTTGGGCGCTTCTGGTATCGGATCCGTCGGCAACGGAAGCCGGGAGCCAGACCACAGGCCATTGAAAAGCAGCAGCGTTTCCTGAATGCCTGGCTGCTGGCTCTGAACCAACAGTCTGCTTCCCATAACAACCGACCGTGGTTTCTGATGCTGGGGCTGCCCCGCAGCGGTAAAAGTAGCCTGCTGCAGCGGGCCTGCCCGGCAAGCAAACTCAACGCCCGTCTGAACCATGAGTTAGCGACGTTGCATAAAGGCCAGAAGGTCGATTGCTGGACGGGAGATGAGGCCGTCATTGTCGATCCTGACGGGGATTTGCTGTTTCAGCCTCAGATGAGTGGCGAAGAAGATGCCAGCCCGGATGCCCGACTCTGGCACCATCTGCTGGGCTGGCTGACGAACCGCTGCAGCCGACAGCCGCTCAACGGACTGGTCCTGACGCTGGATGTGGCGTGGCTGTCAACCGCCGGTGCCACCCGTCGACACCACTGTGCGCAGCTGCTGCGTGAGCGCCTGCAGGACATCGCATCGGCCATGCATACCCGGCTGCCAGTGTATGTGGTGCTTACTCATGTGGATAACCTGGACGGCTTCAGCGCATTCAGTCAGCAACTGGATCCTGCCGCCCGACAGTCACTACTGGGCGTTCGTTTCAGCACTGAAGCCCTGCAGGACAGAGGCTACCCGGATGATATTGCCGCCTTTATTGATCTCTGGCTGAACGACCTGACCGGATTTCTGCGCGCCACGTCACTGGCACATACCGGCAATGACTCAGCGGTCAGTGCCTTTCTGTTTATCCGACAACTGGCGGGGCTGAAACCATTTATTCAGACGCTACTCGCAGAGATCGTGCCGGACGACAGTACAGCCTTGTTTCCGCTGCAGGGGCTGTGGCTGAGTTCGGTTTATCAGCAGGGCGTGCCTTCTGATGCCTTTGCGGATGCGGTATCCCGCCGTTATTCTCTTCCTGTCCCCCTTCATGCCGCCACGCAGGGTGACTCCACCACCTTTTTTGTTCTCGATTTCTTTACCCGGATCGTATTTCCGGGGGCAAACCTGACCGGGGAGAACCGGCAGTATCAGCGTACGCGACGTCGCCGTATGGCGATGCTGTCCGGGGTAACCCTGCTGGCGGTTGTGCTGTCGCTTATGACCCTGCACCATTTCTACCGGCTGAATGCGACGGCAGGTCATCAGGTGCTGACCCGCGTACAACGATTCAGCGCAACAGACGAACGGGCCACACCGCAAACGTCGCCCGTCAGTCAGCTACCGCGCCTGAATCTTATTCGTGAAGCCGCCCTCTCTTACGGTGATTATCGCAGCAGAAATCCCCTGTTTGCCGATATGGGGCTGTATCAGGGAGCGCGTATCGGCCCCTGCGTGGAAACATCCTACCTGGCATTACTGCAGCAGCAGTTTCTTCCTGCTGTGCTGGCGGGGCTGGTGGAGGATCTGCAGCAGGCACCAGCGGCCAGCGAAGAAAAAATGTCGGTACTGCGCGTCATGCGCATGACGGAAGATGCCTCCGGGCGCAGCATTCCGCTGGTGGAGCAGTATATGGCCTGGCGCTGGCAAAAGGCGTTTCCGGAA
>NZ_QFXN01000261.1:0-2161 GCF_003144775.1 Enterobacter sp. CGMCC 5087
GGTCCAGCAACAGCTGATGCAGCATCTGGATTATGCCCTCAGGCATACCGACTGGCATCAGGCCCGGTCACAAAAAGTACCTGCTGCTGTTTCTGCCTGGAAGCCGTTTGCACAACCTGTTGCCGACGCACAGCAGGAGCTGAGCCGCCAGCCATTGTATCAGCGGATGTATCAGGGACTGATGGCGCGGGCCACCGCGACGTTGCCACCGGATTTACGGGTACAGGATGAAACCGGCCAGAGTTTTGACAGCGTGTTTGTGCTGCGGGATGCGCATGCCGGTACGGTGCCGCGTCTGTTTACCTGGTCCGGCTACCGGGATTTTTTCCTTAACCAGAATAAAACGCTGTTTGATTTAACCGGGCTGGATGCGTGGGTGCTGGGGCAACATGAACAGGTTCAGCTCAGCGAGGCCGATCGCAGTGAAATTCAGCGCCAGGTGAGCGATCGCTATATCAGTGACTATACCGGTCACTGGCAGACGCTGTTATCCGCGCTGGATATTCAGCCCTTTGATTCACCTGAGCAGGCGCTGTCGGTGCTGAACACCATCACCGGCGATGAACAGCCTTTCCGGCATATTGTCTCCCTGCTGAGCGATAACACTGCCATTCGTCCGTTAACCGGAAAGGATGAAGCGCAACAGCGTGACACCCTGCGCCGGATAGCGCGTCCGTTCACCCGACTGGACGACACCCTGAAAGGTCACGGGGATAATGCACCTCAGCTTCAGGAACTGAACCAGAAGCTTACCGCGCTGGCACAGTGGCTGGAGCAGATCAACGGTGCCGGTGATCCGGGGGCGGCTGCCTTTAAGGCCCTGCAGTTGCGCCAGAGCGATCCGTATAAAGATCCGGCCTTCAGCCTGCAACAGACTGCGCGGGAGCTGCCTGCGCCACTGGATCGCTGGGTCAGCCAGATTGCGACGCAGGTTGCCGGTGTCACCACAACGCTTGCCATGTCATCCCTCAACCAGGCGTGGAATGAGCAGGTGCTGACGCCGTTTAACGACACCCTGGCTGACCGCTATCCCTTCAGCCCGATCTCTTCGCAGGATGCGTCCCTGTCTGAAGTGACCCGTTTCTTTGCCCCCGGCGGCACGCTGGACAGCTTTTACCTGACGCAACTCAAACCGCTGCTCGACAGCGGCGTGCTGAAACAGGAAACGGGCAACGCCAGTCTGCAGGAGCTGATACGCCAGCTTGCGCAGGCGCAGTTGATCCGGGATGCGCTGTTCAATGCTCAGGGGCAGCCGGAAGTGCATTTAACTATTGAGCCGGTTGAACTGACCACGAACAAACGTCGTGGCGTGCTGAACCTTGATGGTCAGCGGATGGACTACAGCCACGGACGGCGGCAGAAAGTGCCGCTGGTCTGGCCGAACGCCCTGCGTGAAGGGGCAGAAAGCAAACTGACCCTGATACCGGATGACGGCACCCGCTCACCGCGAAGCCTGGGCTTTACCGGCCCGTGGGCGATGTTCCGCCTGCTGGATGCGGCCAGCCGGACGCAGGTCACTCGGGGTTCGTTTGACGTGCGCTTTGGCGTGGATGACGGTGCCATGACCTGGCGGGTCTACAGCGACGCTGACCACAGTCCGTTTGCCACGGGACTGTTCAGCCGCTTCCGGCTGCCGGAGACGCTTTATTAATACCGGCCCGCGTAAAGACAGTCATATCGGGGCGGGCAAACAACACAGCAGACAGAGCAGGAGCGTTATGTGACAGAGAGCAACGGATTACGCTTTACCGTTAAGGTGGGCACGTTACCGGAAAGCACGTTTGGCGTGGTGGATTTCACGCTGGAAGAACGGATGAGTGAACCCTTTGCACTGAAGCTGAGTCTGGCAAGCCCGCAGACCGGGATTGATTTCGGGGAGGTGCTGGACCAGTCGTGCGAGCTGATGGTCTGGTACAACGGCGAACTGCAGCGGCGGGTGAGCGGCATTGTCAGCGATTTTGCGCAGGGCGATACCGGGTTTCAGCGTACCCGCTATGAGGCCGTCGTGCGACCGGCGCTGTGGCGCACGGGACTACGCACCAACTGTCGGATTTTCCAGGTGAAAAAGCCGGAGGATATCATCGGGGAAATTCTTGAAGAGGCGGGCATTCTGGACTATGCCTTCTCGCTGCGTCAGAACCATGCCGCCCGCGAATACTGC
>NZ_QFXN01000262.1:0-465 GCF_003144775.1 Enterobacter sp. CGMCC 5087
TTGTTCTTTAATCTGGCAAATCAGGGGCTTGAACAGGGGGCGTATGTCCGCCAGTTCAGCTACCGTGAAGCGGTAAAAACCTCATCCGTGGAGCTGCGGGACTACAGCTTTAAAAATCCGGCCTACAGCCAGTCGAACCAGAAAATCAGTAACGATCTGGCGCATCAGCGCCAGACCTATGAGCACTACGACTATCCAGGGCGTTACAAGAGCGGGGAAAGCGGTAAGGCTTTTAGCGCATACCGGCTGGATGCACGACGGGCCGGAGCCATGATCGGTCAGGGGAAGTCAAACTGCGCGGATCTGCATCCGGGACTGCAGTTTTTGTTGTCAGAGCACCTGAACGATGCGTTTAACGCCTGGTGGCAGGTGGTGTATGCGAAGCATGAGGGTAAACAGCCGCAGGCGCTGGAAGAGGAAGCCGGTGACCAGGCCACCACCCTGACCAACGTCTTTGACGTGATG
>NZ_QFXN01000263.1:0-388 GCF_003144775.1 Enterobacter sp. CGMCC 5087
CGTCTGGCGCACCGAAATGACGGCACGTCCGATGGTGGACGGCCCGCAGATAGCGACCGTCACCGGCCCGGCGACCGAAGAAATCTACTGCGACGAATACGGGCGCGTGAAGGTAAAGTTTCCGTGGGACCGTTACGGCAACAATGACGATCTGAGTTCCTGCTGGGTGCGTGTCACCCAGGCCTGGGCTGGTGGCCGTTATGGCATGGTCGCCCTTCCCCGCGTGGGGCATGAGGTGGTGGTGAGTTTTCTGGAAGGGGACCCCGACCAGCCGATTATCACCGGGCGCACGTATCACGCCACCAACCTTGCCCCCTATCCCCTGCCGGTGAATAAAACCCGCATGGTGCTGCGTTCAGACACGGTTCAGGGGAAAGGCTATAACGAA
>NZ_QFXN01000264.1:0-1097 GCF_003144775.1 Enterobacter sp. CGMCC 5087
CTCCTTTGAAGACAAAGCCGGGATGGAGCAAATCTACCTACACGGACAGCGGGATATGAACGTTGATATTCTGAATAATATCAATGAAATCACGGGAAATGATAAAACCGGACACATCAAAAACAACCTGTTTACCACCGTCGATAACGAATATCGTCTGCTGGCTAAACAGGATATCTCAGTGAATGGCGGTGCGGATATTCATCTGCAGGCCAAAAACAGCCTCTACGCGCAGACTCAGCAGGACATGCGCCTGATGGCCGGGAAAAAGGCGGTGATTGAATGTGGTGAATCGCTGACGCTGATCGTGGGCGGTCACTGGATCACCATTGACCCCACCGGCATCACCAGCAGCGACATGATTGGCCTGGGCAGCGGTGCACCAGGACGGGTGGGCGACTGGAACGGAAAATTGCCGGATGTACCAGGAATACCCGCTGAGCCCCCGCCGCCGACACCGGCTGCGCTGTTGCCGGTCACCGGTGAGCTGAAACCGCTGTGCCTGAGCTGCCTGATGAAGGCGGCCGGCAGCGGACAGACGCTGGTTATCAGGGGGCAGAGCTGATGCAACATCTCACCACAGAACAACTCGCCGATATTCCGGCAAAGCGCCTGTACGCGCTGGTGTGCGGTCTGCAGTATGACCGCGCTTTCGGGCGTGAACTCAGTTATGACAAAGAAACCACCTTACCGTTGTTCAACACCTTTCCCGACACACAGATTGCCTGGGCCGGACCGTGGCTTATCAATATTGCGGAGGTGCCCGAACGGGAGGATGAGCTGATTCAGCTGGAGCAACAGTTCCCCGCCGTGTCGTGGCTGGAGACCCGGGCAGATTTTACCGTGATGGCCGGTCATCTGGCTTCCCTGCTCAATATCCGGCTGGATGACGGCCAGGTGGCGCTCTTTCGTTTTTACGACCCCGGCGTGCTGCATTCGATAAACACTCTGTTATCCGAAGAGCAGCGTGCGCACTTTTTAACCGGGATTGAGCAGTGGCATTACCGGCATAACGGCGAGCATTTTACGCTGACGCCTTTTGATACCGTGCAGGAGAAACGATGAAATTCAGTGCAAAGCAGCTGCAGGCGGTGTCT
>NZ_QFXN01000265.1:0-650 GCF_003144775.1 Enterobacter sp. CGMCC 5087
ACGGGAAGATGATGAATATCTCAACGGCATCGTCCGAGAGGCCGAAGCGGACACCCGTTTCGTACTGAAAGACCCGGCCACGCTGAAGACGCGCTTAACCGGTGCGCTTCAGTATGCCCGGCAGATTCACCTCGACGACCCGAACCTGCTGCACTCGTTTTTGTATATGGAAGCCTGCCAGCCGGGGCTGACGTCTTCACCGGCAATACGCAAAGCGCTGGAAGAAACGGACGACCCGAACCAGCGCTGGCGGGACATGATGAACGCTGCGGTCAATTTAGCCAAAAGGAAATCATAGCGTATGCTTTTTGTTATACCGGCCCTGGTGGAAGGGGCAGAAGCACTGGCCGCCGCACTTGGCGTCACCCTTGGTGCTGGCGTGGCAAGCCAGATGGTGAATGAGGGCGAAAAAGAGGACTCCGCCGGGAAAGTGACAGCGGCGGATTCCACCAAGCCCTGTGAGAAATGCCCGGCTATCCCCTGGGTCTCGCCGATTCAGGAGCCTTTTAACGGCAGTGAAACCAGCCTGAACTACCAGATGCAGATCTGCGGCACCTACAGCATGCACAACAGCAATGGAAAAACCAGCGTGGAAGAGTATGCCTTCCGGCATCCGGGGCTGAAAAATTCAAGCAAGCAAGTGAAGTTTG
>NZ_QFXN01000266.1:0-1250 GCF_003144775.1 Enterobacter sp. CGMCC 5087
AGCTAAAGACGCTTTAGATCAAGCAATTAGGCAACAAGACGCAATAAATTTATGTGACCGTATCCCCGAGTGCCACTGGCACTGTATGCAACCTGTTAGTTGCTCTTACTACAAGAGAGCATTGCGTAAACATCCTAATATCACAGTTTTTTATACTCCATAGGTGAGCATATGCCCAAAATCCAATTGACAATATTTTTTAAAGAGAAGGAAACAACAATTAATTCTATTCTCAATACCATGAAATTTATGACGGAATGTTATTCAACGTTACGTGGGGATGTAAGTTGGTATCTTACTGGAGAGTCAAAGGAAGATGCCATGACAAAGGAAGTTTTTAGTGGAGGGAAAATAACTCCAAATGCCAGTGAGTTATTAGAGAAAGATTTACAAGATGGTTTTCCTTTAGTTGTTGCCTGGATATGGAATGAGAGCGGCGATATTGTTACTGCAACGAATAATATCGAGGCCGATATAAATAATTTCTGCTATGAATTGACTTGCAATACAAATACTGAAGCTGAAGCAATGAACCTTGCTTCACAGATTGTATTAAAAATAATCGATAAAATTGAACCACACATCATCCACCTGGAAACGAACGATTATAGTCTTCATGAGTCAATGGTATTCCCGGATCGTCTTCCTGTAGGCTGGATGTTCTACATCGATAAAAGCTACGATGAAAAGACGCTGAATCTTCCTAAACAGATGCATTCTATCAAACGAGATGGACAACCTGTTGGTACGTTGTTCGTGACCAAACGAGATTTCTTTGATGGCTCCAACAAAGCTGATATTACGTTATCCAACGATCTTGAGATCGCGCTGGTAGCGCATGACATTCTGCCAACATACAAAAAAATATTCTGATGGTTAAAGGAAATAAATCACCATGATATTTGCAGTAATACCTGCATTAGCAGAAGCTGCCGAAGCACTGGCCGCCGCACTTGGCATCACCATTGGTGCAGGTGCGGCTGCTCAGATGGTGAATGAGGGCAAAAAAGAGGACTCCTCCGGGAAAGTGACAGCGGCGGATTCTACCAGACCCTGTGAGAAATGCCCGGCGATACCCTGGGTCTCGCCGATTCAGGCACCGTTTAGTGAGAAACAAGAAGTCAGTCTGAATTATCAGATGCGGATCTGCGGCACCTACAGCATGCACAACAGCGATGGAAAAACCAGCGTGGAAGAGTATGCCTTCCGGCATCCGGGGCTGAAAAATTCAAGCAAGCAAGTGAAGTTTG
>NZ_QFXN01000267.1:0-8118 GCF_003144775.1 Enterobacter sp. CGMCC 5087
GGTTTTCGATACAGAGAATCAGGCTAAAAGACAGCAAGGGGCACTGAATCTGTGTGAAGGTATTCCAGAATGCCACTGGCACTGTATGCAGCCAATCAGCTACGCCTACTATAAAAAATCATTAAATATGCTACCTAATATCACTGTATTCTACACGCCATAGGAGCGCTAAATTATGCGAGTAATGGAGCTGACTCTCTTTATAAAAGAAGTTGCTAACAATCCTGGTGACATTCTTAACAGATTGGATCAGATAGTTGAACTGTATAATGGAATATGCGGCAAAGAAAACTGGTTCCTGCCTGGAGAATCAAAAGAAGATGCCATGAAATACCAAATGTTTCATGATGGGGAACTGTCAGATGATGCCATGCTACTTATGACAAACTATCTGAAAGATGATCTTCCGTTTGTTACATCTGCAATCTGGAGTTTGAATGAAGACTCAATTAAGTTTGGGAACTATATTCAAGGTGATGTAAATAAATTTTCATACGAAATAAATCATTGTTATAAAAATGAAGCAGAGGCAATGAATTTCGCTTCTCAATTTGTATTGAAGATAATAGATAAAATATCACCGCACATCCTACGATTGGAAACAAACGGATACAGTCTTCATGAGTCAATGGTCTTCCCGGACCGTCTTCCTGTCGGCTGGATGTTCTACATCGATAAAAGCTACGATGAAAAGGCGCTGAATCTTCCTAAACAGATGCATTCTATCAAACGAGATGGACAACCTGTTGGTACGTTATTCGTGACCAAACGAGATTTCTTTGATGGCTCAAACAAGGCTGATATTACGTTATCCAACGATCTTGAGATCGCGCTGGTGGCGCATGACATTCTGCCAACATACAAAAAAATATTCTGATAGCTCAAAAACATAAACAGCTTACCTTTGTGTAGGCTGTTTATGTAACAAGTGAAAAAGGAAGTCTGAATGTCAACCGGTTATTTTTTGAGAAAGTACGACAGGACAACCTGCGGTGGCGTAATTTATCCCAGCCAGGATAAGTGTAAGATTCTCGGACTGCCAGTAGCAAGGGCTGGTGATTCTGTCACGTGCGGCAAGGACGGTAAGGTTTATCAGATTATGGGGTCCGTTCCCCAAATGTCTTACAAAGGTATCGGTCTGGCTGGATCCATCCACAGTAAAAGCACTTGCTCCTGCATGGCGGAATTACTTCCCTCCTGTGAAAAAGCAAAATACAGCACCGATCACATGGTCCTGAGCCCTTCTGCCATGCGTGCTTCAGTATTTGATTTAGGTACGCCACAGCATGCTCAGGCAGCACATAAGCCCGTGAAACATCAGGAAGATAAGTTATCTTCTACTTGTGCCTGTGATCGGGACATTACAATGGATGAGTTTAAAAAGATCGCAACAGGCTGCACAAATGAAACTGATTTAAAAAACTATCTTGATTTGCTGAATCTCTGGATGCCCTGGAATGGAATATCCACTTGCCGGGCTAAAACTCATTTTCTGGCTCAGGCATGTGGAGAAACGGGTAATTTCAGTACGATGACTGAGTCAGGAGGTAGCAAAAAACCTTATGCACCTTATTTCGGAAGAGGAATAATGCAGCTAACAGGTGGAGCTAACTATCTATCATACGGAGTAGAATGCGGGAAAAATCTCACCGATGAGAAAAACAAGGGGTACGAATTGGTTTCAAGTTTACCTTATGCATTTCTATCAGGGTTTTGGTATTACTGCACTAAAACAAAATGTCAGGATTATGCTGATGCAGATGATTTTAATAAAGTTGTTGCCGTCATTAATGGTGGATTCAATGGCTATAATCAAAGATTATCCCGATTTAATGCAATAGCTAATATATTGGAGTCTGAACATCTCTCTTTATTGGAGGAAGAGAATAAATTCTCTTTTGAGAAGAGTGACATTTATAAAAATCCAATACAATCATTTTTATGGGGAAAATGGCATGATCCCAAAGTCACTAAATGTACAGGAACGGATAAGAATGAAGATGAAGCTAAAAAAGGCTATGCCAGAGCTAAATATTTAAGAGATGAAAGAAATAAAAAAAGACAAAGAAAGAAGATGATTGCCCGGTTAAAGCCCCAATAGGGGCTATTAATTCAACAGAAGAGTTGATATATTATTTTCATAGTCATCAGTGCAAATATAGTTTTCTGAAGGCTTGTTGTCATTCAAGTATGAAATATTTAATTTGTTATTTGGATTATCATCTGAGTCATCTCCTTGGTTAAAGTTACCTACCGATACGTATTTATCAGATGCGTTAAACTCCAGATACTCATCATTATATTCCGATATCGGCTTAAAACTATCTTTGATTTCTTCTGCAGTATTTCTTGATTTTATTATATCGTTATTTATACTAATAACAAAATGATCGTTGCTAATATAGAGCCGTATTTTCTCTCCTGTTTTTGCCGTACATGAAAAAAGGTTATTATTCTGCTTGGCTAGAGCAGAGGTTGAAACCATCAAAAAACTCAAACAAAAAAATAAAAACTTCATTACGTTCTCTCTTTTAAAGTAAAATTATAAAAAATTTAAAATCACGACAGATAATGACTAAGTGTAACAGTAAACACTGAACGATGGTCTGTCTTATAGTGCCCATAATAAACCAACACTATGTAGATAAAAAGTGATATGGCGTGGAAATAACCCTGAAGCAAGATGTATTCTGTGTTTATACTGAAATTGATGAAAAATTACTATCGGAGTACTTGTTTGACCGCGACATCCCTTAAACGCCCGACCGAAGAACTCGCTCACCTGGCCTGGTGCATCCTGGCCGCCGTTGGCCTTGCCAGACAGGAAGGCAGAGCACTTTCCCCCCTGCAGACGCACATGTTTATCATGCAGTGGCTGCTGACAGCCCAAAAACGCAAGTTGTTTCCCCGAACGTTAGCTCAGGACATCATCTGGCTGCAAGAACAGGGTAAGCGTTACGGGCCTTCAGCGCGGCTTTACAGCAAAGTGGAGTATATCTGGCTCGCCAGCTCTGGAGAACTCACGCAGCAGAGCACGCTGTTTCGCTTTACGTACATGATCGAAACCCTTCGGGCAATGGACTGGATCGACTGGCTGGTGTCCGCAAAAGAATGGGGAGAAAAAGCTAAATTAGCGGGGAATGTTTGTGCGATCTACACCCCGAAAGACGAGCTGCATCAGGTGTTCACCAAAAAGGGTGAACTTATCAGGCCGATGGAACTGCGACTTACTGGCGATATCGACGGCATTCCTGCGCTGCTGGTTCAATGTAATCTGAGCGCTGAACGCTTGCCTGATGACGAGGGATTTTGCGTTTACCGGCTGTTACCTGAACCATTTCGTGAGCATAAGAGGCTCATGCCCAACGAGATTTCTGATGAAAAAAAGAATATAGCGATAAATGGACGCCCGGCCACATAGGCTGAGCGTCCTGGATTATTTTTTTGCTTCCATTTGGTGATGAAATAATATTTCACTCTGGCAGGGAGCCCGCCAGATTCTTAGCTGAAACACTGCTGGTGGGCCGTTTCGTTACCTCTGGTGTTGGTACTGTGGCTGCTACCGATGCAGGCTGACGCGATCCCTGCTGAATGTTCAGAAAAGAGACCAGCATAGTACTTAACGTTTCCGGGCTGGTGTTGTCGGCCAACAATGCGGCCAGTAACGACGGCAACCGACTGTCAATCTCCCCCAGCGCAATACCTGCAATTAACGCCGTTCGTGATAACTCACCGCGATCGCCCCGGTGATGTGCCTCTATCCGGGCATCAGCAAAGCGCTCGCTGGCATGTGTGGCAGGGCGAAGGTAAATCAGTACTTTTCTTCGGCTCATTAGACAACCTTATTAACCCAGTGCTTTCAGGCCATGTACCAGTGCGGACTGCGGATCCTGAGCCACAAAGAAACGATCTTCTCGCAGGTTCACGTGAGTACGAATGTCATCAGCCAGCAGACAGGCTCCACCACCCACCACCACGATGTGGGTATAGCCTTTGAAGCGATCAACCGCTTCCAGTACCCGCGCACGGTAACGTGCGATACCGCTGTGGATAGCCTGCTTTATGCCATCGACAGCACGCGGGTCGTTAATATTATTCGCCAGGTAGTGCGTTCCGTGGACAGAAATATCAGACCGCCTCAGAAGTGGTACTGTGTGATATCGCATACCAGGGGAGTAAGTACTGCAGAATCTGTAAATCCGGGCTCTACAGTACGGAGCCGAGGTCCAGAGGCTGCCTCCCCAGACCTGAGGACGAAAACTAGCTCGGCACAATCTGCAGCGTATCTGATGCGCTGCCTGCCACTAACATACAACTCGCCAACGTGGCTCTTTCTACCTAGCCTGAAAACTAGAGTTATAAGTAATAAATTTAAATTCAGTTGACTTCACAACCCGGATTGATAGACTCACCACATGCATTGTAATTTAAATTTATTCAATGAAAGCTGAGCCAGTACCCTATTCCACCGTTGCTTCATTTACTCCCGGTGCCCATGTCAGTCGCATCAGACAGAATGATGAGGCTGAAGCATGTCGCTTTTACGCGACCGAGCAGTTCATGAGTGACTGCTGGCAACCGGGTAATACCATCAACGCTGATAAAGAGCAGGTTGTGCGCCCCACGCAGGCTGTTCTGTCAGTCCGGACGGGAGATGTGGTCATTAGCCTGATCCATGGTAAGGCCGCTATCGTCAGCCCTGAGCATACCGGGCGTCTGCTCAGTAATAACTATGTCAGGGTCGAAGTTGACGGCAGTAAGGTTGTTCCGGCGTGGTTTGTCTGGCACTTCAATGAAAGCAGGGAAAGCCGCCGCCAGCAGGCTCTGGCAACGCAGGGGTCAACGTTTGTATTTCGTTTGTCTCTTACTGAGGTACGTCAGTTTACTGCAACGCTGCCTCCTCTTAATAAGCAGAAGGCAATCGGTGGGCTCTATCTAGCAACCCTTGAAAAACGCCATTACCAGGAACGCTTGGCCGCCCTTAACGAACAACAGATCCTGAGCCAGCTCAGTGATATGATTCAGTAATTATTCCTTAACCGGGACTTACAAGAACAACAGGAAGAAGTATGTCGCCCCAGATTGAAGCGCAAAATTTAAGTGAACTGCAAAGCCGCCTTTGGAATATTGCAGATACCCTGCGTGGTAAGATGCATGCCGATGAGTTTCGTGACTATTGCCTTGGTTTCATCTTTTACAAGTATCTTTCGGAGAAGTTTGTCACCTATGCCAACAAAATCCTGAAAGAAGACGGAATCAAGTATAACGAACTGACCGCTGAGCATCCGGCTTATCAGGACATCATTGATGCAGTAAAAGACGACAGCATTCAGACGCTGGGTTACTTTCTGCCCCCAACCGATCTGTTCCACACCATGGCTCAGCGTGTAGCGAAGGACCAGAAAGGAGCCGGAGAAGGCTTTATCCTCGAAGATCTTGCTGCCACCCTGCGCAACATTGAGCAGAGCACCCTGGGCACTGACTCCGCTGATGACTTCAGTAATCTGTTTGAAGACCTGGATTTAGGCTCAAGCAAACTGGGAAATACTGCTAAATCCAAAAATGAGCTGATTGGCAAAGTTATCACCGAGCTCGACAAACTGAGTTTTAATCTGAGTGAAGCCAGTTCTGACATTCTGGGCGATGCTTACGAGTATTTGATTGGGCAATTCGCTTCAGGTGCAGGCAAAAAAGCGGGCGAGTTCTATACACCGCAGCCGGTTTCTACGTTGCTGGCAAAAATTGTTACCACGCATAAGCTCAAACTGAAGAACGTCTATGACCCGACCTGTGGCTCTGGCTCCTTACTGCTGCGTGTAAAACGTGAAGCCTCTTCCGTAGGTAAAATCTACGGTCAGGAGATGAACCGCACCACCTACAACCTGGCGCGTATGAACATGATTTTGCATGGTATTCACTATGCTGATTTTGAAATCATGCAGGAAGATACTCTGGAATACCCGCAGCATATCCATCTGAAATTTGATGCAATTGTCGCCAACCCTCCGTTCTCTGCCAAGTGGAGCGCCAGTCCGCTGTTTATGAACGATGACCGTTTTGCTCAATACGGTAAGCTCGCGCCATCCAGCAAAGCAGATATGGCATTTGTGCAGCATATGTTCTATCACCTGGAAGATGACGGCACCATGGCGGTAGTTTTGCCCCACGGCGTTCTGTTCCGTGGAGCAGCTGAAGGCCATATTCGCAAGTTCATGATTGAGCAACTGAACTGTATTGACGCTGTCATCGGGCTGCCTGCGAATATATTCTATGGCACCAGTATCCCAACCTGTGTGCTGGTGCTGCGTAAGTGCCGCAAGCACAACGACGGTATTTTGTTTATTGACGCAAGCAACGACTTTGAGAAGGTGAAAACCCAGAATCGCCTGCTGCCGGAACATATCGACAAGATTGCCGATACTTACAATGACTGGAAAGCTCAAGAAAAGTACAGCCGTATTGCGACTCTGGAAGAAGTCCGGGATAACGATTACAACCTCAATATCCCTCGCTATGTCGATACCTTTGAAACGGAAGATGAAATTGACCTCAACGCCGTTGCACAAGAGATCCGTGAGCTAGAAGCAAAAGTAGCAGAGATTGATAAAACCATTGCTGGATTCTGTAAAGAGTTAGGAATTGAAGTGCCGTTTACGCTGGTGGAGGCAAACAAGTGATAGCACCAAAACTTCGATTTAGTAAATTTTCTAAAGAGTGGACTAAAATTCGCTTAGGTGATTATCTACAAATCTACCAGAAAAAGGTGTCCTCTGATACCAACATACCTGTTTATTCTTCCTCTCGACAAGGATTAAAACCTCAAGCGGAATATTTTGCCGATCGTGAACTTAAAAATGATGGTGAGTATGGTGTAGTTCCATTAGGATATATCACTTATCGACATATGAGTGATGACAACACGTTCCATTTCAACCTTAATGATAAAATTCCTGAAATTGCAGTAAGTAAAGAATATCCAGTTTTTACTGGCAAAGGTCTTAATAATTATTTTCTGTTATCAAAGTTGAACTACACTAATGAGTTCAAATTATTTGCCATTCAACAAAAGGCTGGAGGAACCAGAACCAGACTTTATTTTAAGAACTTATGCGAATGGTATGCCACTTTTCCTGAGTTCGAAGAACAAACTAAAATCGCCGATTTCCTTTCCTCTGTTGATGAAAAAATCACGCTTTTAGATAAACAATACAAACAACTGTGCCAGTATAAAAAAGGCATGATGCAGAGGATTTTTAATCAGGAATTGCGGTTTAAGGATGATAGCGGGGACGAGTTTTCGGACTGGGAAGAGGTAGAGCTAAAAAAAATAGCCTCTAAGGTAAATACTAAAAATAGAGATAATTCAGTAATTACAGTTCTGACCAATTCTGCCACGCAAGGCATTGTTATCCAAGAAAGCTATTTTGAAAGAGAGATTGTTACAGAGAGCAACTTAACAGGATATTACGTCGTTAGAATCGGTGATTTCGTATACAATCCGCGAATATCGTCAACGGCTCCCGTCGGTCCTATAAAAATAAATGAACTGGTTCAAGGAGTTATGTCTCCTTTGTATACGGTTTTTCGTTTTGAAAAAGGCTTGTTGAAATTTTATAAATATTTTTTTGAAAGTTCAGTTTGGCATGATTACATGAAAAGTGTAGCGAATAGTGGTGCCAGACATGACCGTATGAATATTTCAGGAGCAGATTTCTTCGATCTTCCGGTACCCCAACCTTCTGATGAAGAACAAACTAAAATTGCTAGATTTCTCTCTGCCATTGACGACAAAATCACTACCAAAAAAGCAGCACTGGACAAGTTAAAAGCTTGGAAGCAAGGCCTGCTCCAGCAGATGTTTGTGTAGAAATCATCAGATACGGCCAACTTCAGACCTGCATAACGACAAAAGGCACAACATACCGATGGCAACGCAAAGCGAATACGAGTTAGAAACGCAGCTGGTTAACCAGCTGGTGGGTATGCATTACGAACTGGTCAATGTCACCGACGAAACCAGTATGAAAGCCAACCTGCGCAAGCAGTGCATATTCGCACGGTGATCGATCGCCAGTTCGCACCGTAGTCGATCATGATTTCGCATCGTGTTCGATCGCG
>NZ_QFXN01000251.1:0-20332 GCF_003144775.1 Enterobacter sp. CGMCC 5087
CAAATTTAGCTGCCAGGCCGACCAGGTCGACAACGCGGGCAGGATGGAATATATCAACGTCTGCCTGAGCAGCGTTGATGCACCGCCCTTTGAGATGATCTCGCAGGGGGATCAGGAGGGGAAACAGTACACCCTCCTCTTTCGCCTGCTTAACGGCGCAGCGCGCTCTCAGGAGCTGGGGCCTGCCAGCAACGGGAACCTGATCCAGCAGACCCTTGCCGCGAAAAGCAATGCCAACGTCAGCGGTATCTTTCCGCTTATCGCTACCATTCCGGCAGGGCAAAGCCAGCTCCCGGCATACCACTATTACAACTACAACATGAATCTGCGCATCGCCTGGCACAGCGCGGTGCGTCAGGATGCGCTGCAAAACTGCTCGGACGGTTCTGCTGAGGGAGAGCAGGTGCAGGGCGGCACCAGCGCGCAGGCCGAAATCAGCCAGGGATGCTACATCGAGCGCGTGACGCCGCTTAACTTCGGCACCCTGACCAGCACCGCTACCCTGCGCCCGACGCGATCTACCGCCACCGTCACCACGCGCTGTCCGGCCGGAATCGCGTTCACCCTTGCCATGGGCAAAGGTAACCATGCCAGCGGTAGTCAGCGGCAGCTCTGCAATAGCGAGGGTCAGTGCCTGCGCTACGGGCTCTGGCAGGATGAGGCGGCCACGCAACGCTGGGGGGATCAAAGCAGCGGCGATGCGCTGCAGGTCACCAACCCTGCAGGCGGCACCCAGAACTACACCGTTTACGGCGAAGTCCCGGCACAGCCGCTAACCGGTACCGGGGAATTTGTTGATGACGTGATTATCACGCTGACTTATTAAACCACCCAAAATCCTGTCTGGATCAATGTTATCGGTAACAGTGGCGTTAAAATAGCCAGCAGTGCTGCCCGGAAGGCGTAAGCCTTCTCTTTTTATTCGTTATCTCTGTTTTTATTACAACAACTTATGAAATACCTGCTTGCTGACGCCATCGTCTATAACGACGAGGACGGCTCTGTTTCTCTTATCAATGCGCCGGATGAAGATGCGCAGCTCCTCACCTGTACGGCCAATACCATCCTGAGGCTGCTGGTTCAGCATCATGGGAACGTGGTCGAACGGGAAACCTTTCTTCAGGAAGTCTGGGATCGGCGAGGGCTCCAGGGGTCTAACAACTCCTTAAACCAGTACATCAGCATTCTGCGCAAGATGCTGGCGACTCTGCTTCCCGACGAGCTCTTTATCGTTACCGTACCGAAAACAGGCTTTATGCTCAGCGCAGACGTCACGGTCACCCCGCTTGAGGAGGCCCCGCCGACCGCGGAAACGGCGAAACCGGCAAGGCGCGTTCGCCCGGAATGGCTGTTCTGCGGCGCGCTCACGCTGGTCGTCGTTGCGCTATGCCTCTGGATCGCGCTCATCAAGCCAGAAAATTCACAAAGGGAGATCCATCTGCTGACGCATATCGGCACCTGTCCGGTCTACACCTTTACGCCGCTGGCGGACGTGTTCCATGAGAAGGCGATTGGGCTGGCGCAGACTCTTCAGCAGGACGGCCATCTTCCGTGCCTGAAAAATTCGATTTTCTACATGCACATTCAGAGAACGCTTTTCTACGGCCACGAAGGGCGGCTGGTGCTCTCCCAGTGTTCCCTCACGCGGGGTAAAGCCAGCGCCTGTCGTACGCTTTACTATTACGAGTGGTGATATGAGACACAAAAAAGTTTGGCTAATCCTGATCCTCAACCTGCTGCTGCTGGGCGCCGCGCTGGCCTGGTACTTCCACACGCCCCCGCTCTCGGTAGCCTGCGATGGAAACCTGACCTTCTCCGACAGGCGCGACAGCCACGATTTCACTTTTGACGGTGAGATCATTATGCGTTTTCATCCCGATAAAACGGGATACATCACGCTAAACGGCAGCGTGGTGAATGCCCCGCGCAGCTGGGAGGTTTCCCGCCAGGAGATGTTTAAATGGCGTCACGTGGAGGGCGAACTGTATGAAATTGTCATTCAAAAAGTGGAGCGTTTTAGCCACGATGCCATGCCGCCCGGGGTCTTTGAAAAGTACGTCGCGGGCCTGACGCTGGGCAATAAAAGGCTCCTGACGATAGAGCGCACGCCGGAAGACGCGCTGGTGATCAGCAATTTTTACTCGCCGGTGCTGATCTGCTCGGAATAATGTCGACGGGTCAGGCTATACTTGCCGCCATGCACATTCATATTCGCCCCACTACCCCTCACGACATTATCGCCCTGCCCGCCATTGAACGCGCGGCGGGCGAGCGCTTTCGTGAAAGCCCGGATCTCGCCTGGCTTGCCGACGGCGAGGTCATTTCCTCTGAGCAGCACCTTGAGTATGCCGAACGTGGGCTAAGCTGGCTGGCGCTGGCGAACGACCAGCCCGTCGGGTTTATCCTTGCCGAGGCCCATCCTTCATCACTGTTTATTGTCGAACTCTCGGTTGATCTGGACTGGCAGGGAAAAGGGATCGGCAGGCAGCTCATCGCCTGCGTGGCAGACCATGCGCGTAAAAGAGGGCTGACAGCGCTGACGTTGACGACGTTCAGGGACGTACCGTGGAATGCGCCGTTCTATGCGCGGCTGGGGTTTGAAAAAATGACGACGCTGACGCCTGAACTGCGTCAGAAAAGGGAAGAAGAGGCAGCGCACGGTTTCGCCTTTGAAACGCGCTGCGCCATGCGCCTGCCTCTGTAATATCGCCCGGTGGCGCTGCGCTTACCGGGCCTACAAAACCCTGAACCGTAGGCCGGGTAAGGCGCAGCCGCCACCCGGCACAACGCACCGGGTTAGAACGTTTCCCAGTTATCGCCTGAATCGGCCGTCGCGGTTTTACGCGCCATCACCGGCGTGGAAACCGCTTTAGCCGCAGCGAACTCGCGCGCTTTCATCTGCTCCTGCTGAATGCGGAACACCGCCACGGCCTGAGTCAGACGGCTCGCCTGCTCTTCAAGAGCGGCCGCCGCTGCGGCAGATTCCTCAACCAGCGAGGCGTTCTGCTGGGTCACGCGATCCATCTCAGCTACCGCCAGACCCACCTGGTCGATACCGCGGCTCTGCTCGTCAGACGCAGAGGCGATTTCACCCATGATGTCCGTTACGCGGGTCACCGCGTTCACAATCTCACCCATGGTTTCACCGGCGCTTTCGACCAGCGTTGAACCCACTTCCACGCGGCCCACGGAGTCTTCAATCAGGCTCTTGATCTCGCGAGCCGCCTGGGCGCTGCGCTGGGCCAGGTTACGTACTTCACCTGCCACCACCGCAAAACCACGCCCCTGCTCGCCCGCACGCGCCGCTTCTACCGCCGCGTTCAGTGCCAGAATGTTGGTCTGGAAGGCGATGCCGTCGATCACGCTGATAATGTCGGCAATTTTCTGCGAACTGCCCGCGATATCACGCATGGTCTGAACCACGTTATCCACCACTTTGCCGCCTTTCTGCGCGGTTTCAGAGGCGCTCAGCGCAAGATGGCTCGCCTGACGGGCGTTTTCGGCGTTCTGCTTAACGGTCGCCGTCAGCTGCTCCATGCTGGCAGCGGTCTCTTCCAGGGAAGCGGCCTGCTGTTCAGTACGGGAGGAGAGGTCGTTATTGCCCATCGCAATTTCGCTCGCGCCGCTGTAGATAGCGTTGGCGCCGTTACGCACGTCGCCAACGGTACGCACCAGTTCGCCCTGCATATGGCGCAGCGAGTCGGCCAGTTCACCCATCTCGTTGGTGCCCTGAACTTCAATACGCTTCACCAGGTCGCCGCTGGCGATATGGCGAATATTGTCGATCAGACGATTCAGCGGAGAGATCAGCGTCTGCTTGATGTTGAGCCAGACGGCCACGATCACCACCAGCACGGCAATCAGGACGCCGATCAGCACCCAGATAGCTTGGCTGAAGGAGCTGTTGCTGTCTTCGACCGCCGTCTGGTACAGCTTGTCGTTCTGCTGCAAGTAGCTCACGTACTGCTTCTCAAAACCGTCCTGATAGCTCTGGGTCGGCTGGTCGAAGAAGGCGTTGATTTTGCCGGCCCCCAGAAGCTGAATCAGCTCCGCCAGCGCGCCGTGGTAAATATCATAGTTGCGCTTGATCTCCATGGCATCCGCATCGCTTTGACGCGGATCGCGCGGCAGGGCTTCGTAGGCGGCCCAGTTTTTTTCCGCCTGTTTCAGAGACGTAGACGCGATTTGCATCAAATCGTTAACGGTCGCGCCGCTGCCGATATTGCTCTGATCCATCATGTAGCGGATACCCGCACGGTTCAGGGTATTACGGGTTTGCAGCAACGCGACCCAGCTGGCGTTCAGCGTGGATTGTTGCTGGCGAATGGTTTGCAGGACGGTGAAATTCTCTTTGTCATTCTTAAGGGCATTAAAGAAAAGACCACCGGACGTGAGTTGTAAAAGGCCAAATATCGCTAAAACCAGCATTAAGCTGGTGACAATCTTGATACGGTTTAACATGTTTTCTCTTTCCTCAGACAGATACAGAATTTTCGGCCTGGAAAGGGAAAACTTTACGAAAATCATCCTGGAATTTGTGGTTTTTACTCTTCTTCCCGCGCTGCGTTATGCCGGTTTCCGAGTTCAATAAACTCTTCCAGCAGCGCCGTCAGCTGTTTCATCTTCTCCGGCGTGTATTCCGCCTCGATCTGCTGATACGCCTCTTCGACCTGCGCCTGGGCGTGTTCATACAGCGCATTCCCCTCTTTGGTTAGCGACACGTACAGCTTGCGCTGGTCGTTCACCGGCTTTAAGCGCAGCACCAGGCCGTCGCGCTCCATCCGAGTCAGAATGCCGGTCAGGCTCGGGCGCAGGATGCAGGTGCGAAACGCCAGATCGTGAAAATCCATCGACGGATGCTCAGCCAAAACGCGCACAATGCGCCACTGCTGCTCGGTCAGGTTATGGCGCTTCACGATCGGGCGGAAGTACGACATCGCCGCTTCCCGCGCCTGCAGCAGCGCGATGGTTAATGAATCATGCATAGCCTTTCCCCTTAACATCATTAACAAGTAAACAATCACTAAAAGATGTTTTTATAAACAACACGTTTTCCGTCAAAAAGTCTAACAGAAACCCAATAATTTTATTAACTCTATGATTTCACTATAAACAAATCACATAATGTAAATTTATTGTTATTCCCATCACAAATCTTTCACTTCTGATTGCGAAATAAACAGCAAAAGCATAAAACCAAATCATTAACATATTAATGAAATCACAACCCGGACCGCCGGGGTGAGGAGTATATGAATGAAAGGTACCGTTTTTGCCGTCGCCCTCAACCATCAAAGCCAGCGTGAAGCCTGGCGTGAGGCCTTTGAAAAAGCGCCCTACAACACGCCGCCGAAAACGGCGGTGTGGTTTATCAAGCCGTATAACACGGTGATTCGTGCGGGCGAGCCGATCCCCTTCCCTCACGGGGAAACGGTGCTGAGCGGCGCGACGGTGGCGCTGGTCGTGGGCAAAACCGCCAGCAAGGTGCGCCCGGAGGACGCCGCGGAGTACATCGCGGGATATGCGCTCGCCAACGAGGTGAGCCTGCCGGAAGAGAGCTTCTACCGCCCGGCCATCAAGGCCAAATGCCGGGACGGATTTTGCCCGCTCGGCGAACTTGTCGCCGTTGGTAACGTGGATAACCTGACCATCATCACCGAGATCAACGGCCGCGAAGCGGATCACTGGAGCACGGCCGATCTTCAGCGTAACGCCGCCGAACTGCTGAGCGCCCTGAGCGAGTTCGCCACCCTCAATCCCGGCGATGCGATCCTGCTCGGCACCCCGCAAAGCCGCGTTGAGATCCGCCCGGGCGATCGCGTGCGTGTTCTGGCAGAAGGCTTTCCGCCGCTGGAAAATCCGGTGGTGGATGAGCGTAGCGTCACTATTGCGCACAGCACGCCGCCGCACGCCACGCTGTTTGCCCTCGGCCTGAACTATGCCGACCACGCCAGCGAGCTGGACTTCAAGCCGCCGACCGAGCCGCTGGTATTTATCAAAGCGCCAAACACCTTCAACGGTGACGGCCAGACGTCGGTGCGCCCGAACAATATCGAATACATGCATTACGAAGCGGAGCTGGTGGTGGTCATCGGTAAAACCGCGCGTAAGGTCAGCGAAGCCGAGGCGATGGACTATGTTGCGGGCTATACGGTCTGCAACGACTACGCCATCCGCGACTACCTGGAAAACTACTACCGCCCGAACCTGCGGGTAAAAAGCCGCGACGGGCTGACGCCCATTTCCCCCCACATCGTGCCGAAAGCGGCAATTCCCGATCCGCACAACCTCGCCCTGCGCACCTTCGTTAACGGCGAGCTGCGCCAGGAAGGCACCACGGCGGATCTAATCTTCAGCATCCCGTACCTGATTGCGTACCTGAGCGATTTTATGACCCTGCAGCCGGGCGACATGATCGCCACCGGCACGCCGAAGGGGCTGTCCGACGTGGTGCCGGGCGATGAGGTGGTGGTGGAAGTGGAGGGCGTGGGACGCCTGGTGAACCGAATTGTCAGCGAGGAGACTACAAAATGAAAAAGATTAACCACTGGATCAACGGTAAAAACGTCGCCGGAAGCGAATACTTCCACACCACCAACCCGGCTTCCGGCGAGGTGCTGGCAGAAGTCGCCTCCGGCGGTGAAGCAGAGGTCCAGCAGGCCGTCGCCGCCGCCAAAGAGGCGTTCCCGAAATGGGCCAACCTGCCGATGAAGGAACGCGCGCGCCTGATGCGTCGTCTGGGCGACCTGATCGACCAGAACGTGCCCGAGATCGCCGCCATGGAAACCGCCGATACCGGCCTGCCGATCCACCAGACCAAAAACGTGCTCATTCCGCGCGCCTCGCACAACTTCGAGTTCTTCGCCGAGGTGTGCCAGCAGATGAACGGCAAAACCTACCCGGTCGACGACAAGATGCTCAACTACACCCTGGTGCAGCCGGTGGGTGTCTGCGCGCTGGTGTCGCCGTGGAACGTGCCGTTTATGACCGCCACCTGGAAGGTCGCGCCGTGCCTGGCACTCGGAAACACCGCGGTGCTGAAGATGTCTGAACTCTCCCCGCTGACCGCCGACCGTCTGGGCGAGCTGGCGCTGGAGGCGGGCATTCCGGCGGGCGTGCTCAACGTGGTGCAGGGCTACGGCGCGACGGCGGGCGACGCGCTGGTGCGCCATCACGACGTGCGCGCCGTCTCCTTCACCGGCGGCACCGCCACCGGGCGCAACATCATGAAAAACGCCGGGCTGAAGAAGTACTCCATGGAGCTGGGCGGCAAATCCCCGGTGCTAATTTTTGAAGACGCTGACATCGAGCGCGCGCTGGACGCCGCTCTGTTCACTATCTTCTCGATCAACGGCGAGCGCTGCACCGCGGGCTCGCGCATCTTCATCCAGCAGAGTATCTATCCGGAATTCGTGAAGCGATTTGCCGAGCGCGCCAACCGCCTGCGCGTAGGCGATCCGACCGATCCGAATACCCAGATTGGCGCGCTCATCAGCCAACAGCACTGGGAGAAGGTTTCCGGCTACATCCGCCTCGGCATTGAAGAAGGCGCAACCCTGCTGGCGGGCGGCCCGGACAAACCGACCGACCTGCCTGCGCACCTGAAGGGCGGCAATTTCCTGCGACCAACCGTGCTGGCGGACATCGATAACCGCATGCGCGTGGCGCAGGAAGAAATCTTCGGGCCGGTGGCCTGCCTGCTGCCGTTTAAAGACGAAGCGGAAGGGCTGCGCCTGGCCAACGACGTGGAGTACGGCCTGGCGTCATACATCTGGACCCAGGACGTCAGCAAGGTACTGCGCCTGGCGCGGAATATCGAAGCGGGGATGGTGTTCGTCAACACCCAGAACGTGCGCGACCTGCGCCAGCCGTTTGGCGGCGTGAAGGCCTCCGGCACCGGCCGCGAGGGCGGGGAGTACAGCTTTGAAGTGTTCGCGGAGATGAAGAACGTCTGCATCTCCATGGGCGACCATCCGATTCCAAAGTGGGGGATCTGACCATGGGTAAATTAGCGCTAGCGGCAAAAATCACCCACGTGCCGTCGATGTACCTCTCCGAGCTGCCGGGGAAAAACCACGGCTGCCGCCAGTCGGCCATCGACGGACATAAAGAAATCAGCAAGCGCTGCCGCGAGCTGGGCGTGGACACCATCATCGTGTTCGACACCCACTGGCTGGTGAACAGCGCGTACCACATCAACTGTGCGGACCATTTTGCGGGCGTCTACACCAGCAACGAGCTGCCGCACTTTATCCGCGACATGACCTACGACTACGACGGCAACCCGGAACTCGGCCAGCTGATCGCCGACGAGGCGGTGAAGCTCGGCGTGCGCGCCAAAGCGCACAACATCCCGAGCCTCAAGCTGGAGTACGGCACGCTGGTGCCGATGCGCTACATGAACGCGGATAAACACTTCAAAGTAGTCTCCATCTCGGCGTTTTGCACGGTTCACGACTTCGCCGACAGCCGCAGGCTGGGCGAGGCCATCGTCAGCGCCATTGAGAAATACGACGGCACCGTGGCGGTGCTCGCCAGCGGCTCGCTATCGCACCGCTTTATCGACGACCAGCGCGCGGAGGAAGGGATGAACAGCTACACCCGCGAGTTCGACCGTCAGATGGACGAGCGCGTGGTGAAGCTGTGGCGCGAGGGGCAGTTCAAAGAATTCTGCAGCATGCTGCCGGAGTACGCCGACTACTGCTACGGCGAGGGCAACATGCACGACACGGTGATGCTGCTGGGGATGCTCGGCTGGGACCAGTACGACGGTAAGGTGGAGTTCCTCACCGAGCTGTTCGCCAGCTCCGGCACCGGCCAGGTTAACGCCGTTTTCCCGCTGCCCGCGTAAGGAGTCACCATGCCGCACTTTATTGCTGAATGTACCGACAACATCCGCGAGCAGGCGGACCTGCCGGGGCTGTTCGCCAAAGTCAACGAGGCGCTGGCCGCCACGGGGATCTTTCCCATCGGCGGCATCCGCAGCCGCGCCCACTGGCTGGACACCTGGCAGATGGCCGACGGCAGGCACGATTACGCCTTTGTGCATATGACGCTGAAGATTGGTTCCGGGCGCAGCCTGGAGAGCCGGGAAGCCGTGGGGGAGATGCTGTTTGCGCTGATCAAAACGCATTTCGCGGATCTGATGGCGGCTCGCTATCTGGCGCTGTCGTTTGAGCTCGACGAGCTTCACCCGACGCTCAATTACAAACAAAACAACGTGCACACGCTCTTTCGCTGAGGTCTTTTATGCTCGATAAACACACCCATACTCTGATCGCCCATCGTCTGCATCAGGCGGAGCAGTCCCGGGAGCAGATCCGCCAGATCTCTCTCGACTACCCGACGATCACCATCGACGACGCCTACGCCGTTCAGCGCGAATGGGTCAGCCTGAAAATCGCCGAAGGCCGCGTGCTGAAGGGCCATAAGATCGGCCTGACCTCCAAAGCGATGCAGGCCAGCTCGCAGATTAGCGAGCCGGACTATGGCGCGCTGCTGGACGACATGTTTTTCCACGACGGCAGCGACATCCCGGTCGATCGCTTTATCGTTCCGCGCATCGAAGTGGAGCTGGCCTTCGTGCTGGCGAAACCGCTGCGCGGCCCGAACTGCACGATCTTCGACGTCTACAACGCTACGGACTACGTCATCCCCGCGCTGGAGCTGATCGACGCCCGCTGTCACAACGTTGATCCGGAAACCCAGCGCCCGCGCAAGGTGTTCGACACCATCTCCGATAACGCCGCCAACGCGGGGGTGATCCTCGGCGGCCGCCCGATTAAGCCCGACGAACTGGATCTGCGCTGGATCTCCGCCCTGCTCTACCGCAACGGCGTGATCGAAGAGACCGGCGTCGCAGCAGGCGTGCTTAACCACCCGGCGAACGGCGTGGCGTGGCTGGCGAACAAGCTGGCACCGTACGACGTGCAGCTTGAACCGGGGCAAATCATCCTCGGCGGCTCGTTTACCCGCCCGGTGTCCGCCAGCAGAGGCGACACCTTCCACGTCGACTACGGCAACATGGGCTCCATCAGCTGCCGCTTTGTTTAGGAGAGGACCATGCAAAACGCATTCAAAGCAGCGCTGAAGGCGGGCCGCCCGCAAATCGGTTTATGGCTGGGGCTCACCAGCAGCTACAGCGCTGAGCTGCTGGCCGGGGCAGGCTTCGACTGGCTGCTGATCGACGGCGAGCACGCGCCGAATAATGTGCAAACCGTCTTAGCCCAGTTACAGGCCATCGCGCCCTATCCCAGCCAGCCGGTGGTGCGCCCGTCGTGGAACGACCCGGTGCAGATCAAACAGCTGCTGGACGTGGGGGCGCAAACCCTGCTGGTGCCGATGGTGCAAAACGCCGACGAAGCGCGGCTGGCGGTACGTGCCACCCGCTACCCGCCCGCGGGCATTCGCGGTGTCGGCAGCGCCCTGGCGCGCGCCTCGCGCTGGAACCGCGTCCCGGATTACCTGCAGCAGGCCAACGACGCCATGTGCGTGCTGGTGCAGATTGAAACCCGCGAGGCGCTGAAAAATCTGCCGCAGATCCTGGACGTAGACGGCGTCGACGGCGTGTTTATCGGCCCGGCGGATCTGAGCGCCGACATGGGCTTTGCCGGCAATCCGCAGCACCCGGAGGTGCAGGCCGCCATCGAGCAGGCTATCGCGCAGATCCTCAGCGCGGGCAAAGCGCCCGGCATCCTGATGGCGAACGAGCCGCTGGCGAAACGCTACCTCGAGCTTGGCGCGCTGTTTGTCGCCGTCGGCGTCGACACCACCCTGCTCGCCCGCAGCGCCGAAGCGCTGGCGGCACGTTTTATCGAACAACCGGTTACGTCAGTTAATAACAATAAATCCGTCTACTAAACGTAAGATCTGGAGCGCACCATGACGACCTCTACCCTGCAAACTCATGATAATAAAGCTGTTGAACATCGCGCCATTAACAAGCTGTTCCGACGCCTGATCGTCTTTCTCTTTATCCTGTTTGTCTTTTCGTTTCTCGATCGCATCAACATCGGCTTTGCCGGGCTGACGATGGGCAAAGATCTGGGCCTTACGTCGACCATGTTTGGCCTGGCCGCGACGCTGTTTTACGTCACCTACGTGCTGTGCGGGATCCCGAGCAACATCATGCTGGCGAAGATCGGCGCGCGGCGCTGGATCGCCGGGATCATGGTGGTGTGGGGCATCGCCTCCACCTGCACCATGTTCGCCACCAGCCCTGAAACGCTCTACGTCCTGCGCATGCTGGTGGGCATTGCCGAAGCGGGCTTCCTCCCGGGGATTTTGGTCTACCTCACCTGGTGGTTCCCGGCCTATCACCGCGCCCGTGCCAACGCGCTGTTTATGATCGCCATGCCGGTGACCATGATGCTCGGCTCGATCCTCTCCGGCTATATTCTGGCGATGGACGGGCTGTGGAACCTGAAGGGCTGGCAGTGGCTGTTCCTGCTCGAGGGGCTGCCGTCGGTGGTGCTCGGCGTGGTGACCTGGTTTTACCTCAACGACACGCCTGACCAGGCCACCTGGCTGGATGATGACGAAAAGCAGGCGCTGAAAACGATGATCGCCCGCGAGCAGGAGGTCGCCGTTGCCCAATCCGTCACGCCGCGCTCGACGCTGCGCGAAGTGCTGACCCCGGCGGTGCTGCTCTACACGCTGGCCTACTTCTGCCTGACCAACACGCTCAGCGCCATCAACATCTGGACGCCGCAGATCCTGCAAAGCTTCAACACGGGGAGCAGCAATATCGTCATCGGCCTGCTGGCAGCGATCCCGCAGTTTTGCACCATTCTCGGGATGATCTGGTGGAGCCGACGCTCCGACAGGCTGAAAGAGCGAAAAAAGCACACCATCCTGCCGTACCTGTTCGCCGCGGCGGGATGGATGCTGGCCTCGGCCACCGATCACAGCCTGATCCAGCTGCTTGGCATCATTATGGCCTCAACCGGATCCTTTACCGCCATGGCCATATTCTGGACCACGCCGGATCGGGTGATTAGCCTGCAGTCCCGCGCGGTGGCACTGGCGGTGATCAACGCCATCGGCAACGTCGGATCCGCCGTTAGCCCGCTGCTGATCGGCATTCTGCGTGATGCAACCGGCAGCTTCAGCTCCGGGCTGTGGTTCGTGGCCGGGCTGCTGGTGGTCGGCGCGCTGGTGTTGACGCGCATCCCGATGACGCAGCGCGAAAGCCTTGAGCGCGAGCCGGGCGTCGCGGCGCAGAAGATCCACTAGGGAGCCGCCATGTGCCAGAGCCCCATTACCAACATCGACATTAGCAAGGAGTACGACGAAAGTCTGGGCACCGACGACGTGCACTACCAGTCGTTCGCGCGCATGGCGGCCTTTTTTGGCCGCGACATGCAGGCGCACCGTCACGACCAGTATTTTCAGATGCACTTTCTCGATACCGGACAGATTGAGCTCCAGCTCGACGATCACCGCTACTCGGTGCAGGCCCCGCTGTTCGTCCTCACGCCGCCGTCGGTGCCGCACGCGTTTATCACCGAATCCGACAGCGACGGACACGTGCTGACGGTGCGCGAGGATCTCATCTGGCCGCTGCTGGAGGTGCTCTACCCCGGCACGCGGGAGGCGTTTGGCCTGCCGGGGATCTGCCTCTCGCTGGCCGACAGGCCGGACGAGCTGGCGGCGCTGAAGCACTACTGGCAGCTGATTGCCCGGGAATCCACGGAGCAGCTGCCGGGGCGCGAACATACTCTGGTCCTGCTGGCGCAGGCGGTGTTTACCCTGCTGCTGCGCAACGCGAAGCTCGACGACCACGCTTCAGGCGGCATGCGCGGCGAGCTGAAGCTGTTCCAGCGCTTTACCCAGCTGATAGATGCCCACTACCACCAGCACTGGACGGTGCCGGAATACGCCAGCGAGCTGCACCTGACCGAATCCCGCCTGACCGATATCTGCCGCCGCTTCGCCAACCGCCCGCCGAAGCGGCTGATCTTCGACCGCCAGCTGCGGGAGGCCAGACGCTTGCTGCTCTTCTCCGACAGCGCGGTCAGCGACATTGCCTGGCAGCTGGGGTTTAAGGACCCGGCCTATTTTGCCCGGTTTTTTAACCGCTTAGTGGGGTGCTCGCCGAGCGCGTATCGGGCGCAGAAAGTACCGGTATCGCCTGTTCCCCTCACCCCGGCCCTCTCCCAAAGGGAGAGAGAGTAACCGTCCCCTCTCCCTTTGGGAGAGGGTTAGGGTGAGAGGAATCACACTCTGCGATCTCTCGCGAAAAGTACCCGCCGTTGTCCCAATCGTCCCTTCACGTTCCGCCCCTCTCAGGCTTCAATTAAACAACAAAAACAAAACATAAATTTAACAACCCTATTCCGATACGAGGTCCCTATGAAGCCTGAAGATTTCCGCGCTGATGCCAAACGTCCGTTAACCGGCGAAGAGTATTTAAAAAGCCTGCAGGACGGCCGTGAGATTTACATCTACGGCGAGCGCGTCAACGACGTCACCACCCATCCGGCGTTTCGCAACGCGGCGGCCTCCATCGCGCAGATGTACGACGCGCTTCACAAGCCGGACATGCAGGATACCCTCTGCTGGGGCACAGACACCGGCAGCGGCGGCTATACCCACAAGTTCTTCCGCGTGGCGAAAAGCGCCGACGACCTGCGCCAGCAGCGCGACGCCATCGCCGAGTGGTCGCGCCTGAGCTACGGCTGGATGGGCCGCACGCCGGACTACAAAGCCGCGTTCGGCTGCGCGCTCGGCGCCAACCCGGCCTTCTACGGCCAGTTCGAACAGAACGCCCGCAGCTGGTACACGCGCATTCAGGAAACCGGCCTGTACTTCAACCACGCCATCGTTAACCCGCCGATCGACCGCCACAAGCCGGCGGACGAGGTGAAAGACGTCTACATCAAGCTGGAGAAAGAGACCGACGCCGGGATCATCGTCAGCGGCGCGAAGGTGGTGGCAACCAACTCGGCGCTGACCCACTACAACATGATCGGCTTCGGCTCCGCGCAGGTGATGGGCGAAAACCCGGACTTCGCGCTGATGTTCGTCGCGCCGATGGATGCCGAAGGCGTGAAGCTGATCTCCCGCGCCTCTTACGAGATGGTGGCAGGCGCAACCGGATCGCCGTACGACTACCCGCTCTCCAGCCGCTTCGACGAGAACGACGCGATCCTGGTGATGGATCACGTGCTGATCCCGTGGGAAAACGTGCTGATCTACCGCGATTTCGACCGCTGCCGTCGCTGGACGATGGAAGGCGGCTTTGCGCGGATGTACCCGCTGCAGGCCTGCGTGCGTCTGGCGGTGAAGCTCGACTTCATCACCGCCCTGCTGAAGAAATCCCTGGAGTGCACCGGTACCCTGGAGTTCCGCGGCGTGCAGGCAGATCTCGGCGAAGTGGTGGCCTGGCGCAACATGTTCTGGGCGCTGAGCGACTCCATGTGTTCCGAAGCCACCCCGTGGGTCAACGGCGCGTATCTGCCGGATCACGCCGCGCTGCAAACCTACCGCGTGATGGCCCCGATGGCCTACGCCAAGATCAAAAACATCATCGAGCGTAACGTGACGTCCGGACTGATTTACCTCCCGTCCAGCGCCCGGGATCTGAACAACCCGCAGATCGACCAGTATCTGGCGAAATACGTGCGCGGCTCCAACGGGATGGATCACGTCGAACGCATCAAGATTTTGAAGCTGATGTGGGACGCCATCGGCAGCGAGTTTGGCGGCCGTCACGAGCTGTACGAAATCAACTACTCCGGCAGCCAGGATGAGATCCGCCTGCAGTGTCTGCGCCAGGCGCAAAGCTCCGGCAACATGGACAAGATGATGGCGATGGTCGACCGCTGCATGTCCGAGTACGACCAGCACGGCTGGACGGTGCCGCACCTGCACAACAACAGCGATATCAACATGCTCGACAAGCTGCTGAAATAGCGCAGCGGGAGGTTGCAATGCATTCAGATGAACAACGCCTGCGTTTTCGCGACGCAATGAGCAGCCTGTCGGCTGCGGTTAATGTGGTCACTACCGAGGGCGAGGCCGGCCGCTGCGGCATTACCGCCACCGCCGTCTGTTCGGTCACGGACACCCCGCCGTCGGTTATGGTGTGCATCAACGCCAACAGCGCCATGAATCCGGTATTTCAGGGCAACGGCAGGCTGTGCGTTAACGTACTGAACCACGAGCAGGAGATCATGGCTCGCCATTTCGCCGGGATGACCGGTATGACGATGGAGGAGCGCTTTGCCCTCTCCTGCTGGCAGAAAGGGCCGCTGGCGCAGCCGGTGCTCAAGGGCGCGCTCGCCAGCCTTGAAGGCGAGATTAGCCAGGTGCAAACCATCGGCACGCATCTTGTCTACCTTGTTGAAGTTAAGAACATCATTCTGAGTGACGCGGGACACGGTCTGATCTACTTCAAGCGCCGCTTCCACCCGGTCATGCTGGAGGCGGAAGCCGCCGTGTGATCCCCCCTCGCGCTGGCCTTTTTCTTCGGCCAGCGCCGCTTTCTACAAAAACTCCTAAGGTTTCCGCTAAATCACGCCGTTATATAACCATAAGAGAAATTTTCTGTGACTGAATACTGACACCCTTTGTCAGTGCATCCGCATCATTCAGCGCATACCTAAATATACAGGATGACCTTATGGCTAAAACGACGCGGAGCCGCTCGGCTGAACGTCTGGTCGATATTCTGGTTGAGCTACATTTAAACGGTGTGGTAAACCGCAGTGCGCTAATGGAAAAATTTAAAATTACCGAGCGTACCGTCTACCGGGATTTAAATGCCCTATCTCCTATTGTTGAACATACCGGTAACGGGCTATATCGACTGATCCATTCTGCGCAATCGCCCGGCGGACAAGGCTTACATCACACCCTTGCTAACTTCCTGAATGCTGACAGCTTTTTCCCTGAAAGAAATACGGAATTCTGGCAGAAGCTGGAAACGCGCGTTGACGAAAACCATATTCTTATTCTTGGCAATGAGGCAGAACACACGGTAGAACGTGATATTCGCCGTCATTTAACGAAAATCGAGAAATCGATTAAAAACCATAATGTTTGTCAGATCGTTTATAAGGGGAAAACCCGTCTGATTAATCCCTATAAACTCATTAACAAAAAAAATATATGGTATTTACAAGCCACCGAAAATAGCCGCCTGAAATCCTTCTCATTGAGCCAGATTAGCTGGTTCGATATTCAGAAAACGACCTTCACGCCCGAAGAAAATGTCCTTGAGCTGCTGGAGAAAAGCCTCGACCCCTGGGTCTCTGAAAATACTTTCGCAGTGAAAATATTTATCAAAGATAATATTTCACATTACTTCCTGCGCCGCGATCTTCTGCCGGAACAGGAGCTGGTGGAGGAGCAACAGGGCGGCGTCACGCTGCGCTGTCAGGCGGCGCACGAGAACCAGATCCTGCCGCTGCTGTTCTACTGGCTGCCCCACATTCAGATTCTGGAACCGAACTGGCTGAAGGAAAAACTGATTAGAACCCTGGAGAACTATCTGGCCGTGGAGCGTAACCAGAATAATCAAGTGATCTCAATCACATAATTTCGCCCCCTGGCGGCGAGCCGGAACCGCTCGTCGCCCCCTTTGACCGCTCACCCGGCACTTTCAACCACTCATTCATTTACCGTCCTTTACACGCGCGAGGATCTGGCACGATCGCTCCAGCATTAATCAATACCTCCTCACAACGAACCCTGACCCTTTTTTCTTTACATAAAAAACCAGGTCTTACTATGGATACTAAAAAACTACTGAAGCACGTGCCCTGGGCCTTACTCGGGATCCTCGGCGCTTTTTGTCTGGCGGTTGTCGCATTACGCCGGGGCGAACACGTAAGCGCCCTGTGGATCGTGGTCGCGTCCGTTTCCGTCTATCTTGTTGCTTATCGCTACTACAGCTTGTACATCGCGCAGAAGGTCATGAAGCTCGACCCAACGCGCGCCACCCCGGCGGTCATTAACAATGACGGCCTGAACTACGTGCCAACCAACCGCTACGTGCTGTTTGGTCACCACTTTGCCGCTATCGCCGGCGCAGGTCCGCTGGTCGGCCCGGTGCTGGCCGCGCAGATGGGCTACCTGCCGGGAACCCTGTGGCTGCTCGCCGGCGTAGTGCTGGCAGGTGCGGTGCAGGACTTTATGGTGCTGTTTATCTCTTCTCGCCGTAACGGCGCCTCTCTGGGTGAGATGGTCAAAGAAGAGATGGGCCGCGTGCCGGGGACTATCGCGCTGTTCGGCTGCTTCCTGATTATGATCATCATCCTCGCGGTGCTGGCCCTGATCGTGGTGAAAGCGCTGGCCGAAAGCCCGTGGGGCGTCTTCACCGTCTGCTCAACCGTGCCGATTGCGCTGTTCATGGGTATCTACATGCGCTTCCTGCGTCCGGGACGCGTGGGCGAAGTGTCAGTGATTGGTATCGTGCTGCTGGTGGCCTCCATCTACTTCGGCGGCGTGATTGCGCACGACCCGTACTGGGGCCCGGCGCTGACCTTCAAGGACACCACCATTACCTTCGCGCTGATTGGCTATGCGTTTATCTCCGCGCTGCTGCCGGTCTGGCTGATTCTGGCCCCGCGTGACTACCTGGCGACCTTCCTGAAAATCGGCGTTATCGTCGGTCTGGCGATCGGCATCCTGGTGATTAACCCGGACCTGAAAATGCCTGCGGTCACGCAGTACATCGACGGTACCGGCCCGCTGTGGAAAGGCGCCCTGTTCCCGTTCCTGTTCATCACCATCGCCTGCGGTGCGGTCTCCGGCTTCCACGCCCTGATTGCCTCCGGTACCACGCCTAAGCTACTGGCGAACGAGAAAGACGCGCGTCTGATCGGCTACGGCGCAATGCTGATGGAGTCCTTCGTGGCGATCATGGCGCTGGTTGCAGCCTCCATTATCGAACCGGGTCTCTACTTCGCGATGAACACCCCGCCTGCGGGCCTCGGCATCACCATGCCAAACCTGCACGAAATGGGCGGTGACAACGCGGCGCTGATTATGGCGCAGCTGAAGGACGCGAGCGCACACGCGGCGGCGACCGTCAGCTCCTGGGGCTTCGTGATTTCGCCGGAGCAGATTATGCAGACGGCGAAGGACATCGGCGAACCGTCCGTGCTGAACCGCGCCGGTGGTGCACCGACGCTGGCGGTGGGTATCGCACACGTGTTCCACAAGGTGCTGCCGTGGGCGGACATGGGCTTCTGGTACCACTTCGGTATTTTGTTCGAAGCGCTGTTCATCCTGACCGCGCTGGACGCCGGTACCCGTGCGGGCCGCTTCATGCTGCAGGACCTGCTCGGTAACTTCGTGCCGTTCCTGAAGAAAACCGACTCTCTGGTAGCGGGCATTCTGGGTACTGCGGGCTGCGTCGGCCTGTGGGGCTACCTGCTGTATCAGGGCGTTGTCGACCCGCTCGGCGGCGTGAAGAGCCTGTGGCCGCTGTTCGGTATCTCTAACCAGATGCTCGCAGCCGTGGCGCTGGTGCTCGGTACCGTGGTCCTCGTGAAGATGAAGCGCACCAAATACATCTGGGTAACCGTTGTTCCTGCGCTGTGGCTGCTGCTCTGCACCACCTGGGCGCTTGGCCTGAAGCTGTTCAGCGCCAACCCGCAGCTGGAAGGCTTCTTCTTCATGGCTAACCAGTACAAAGAGAAGATTGCCGCAGGCGGCGCGGACCTGACCGCGCAGCAGATTGCCAACATGAACCATATCGTGGTGAACAACTACACCAACGCGGGTCTGAGCATTCTGTTCCTGGTGGTGGTGTACAGCATCATCTTCTACGGCATCAAAACCTGGCTGAACGTTCGCAACGCCGACGGCCGTACGGATAAAGAAACCCCGTACGTGCCGGTGCCGGAAGGCGGCGTGAAGACCTCTTCACACCATTAATCCGCAATCCTCGCCCTCTCCCTTTGGGAGAGGGCTGGGATGAGGGAAACATAAGCCCAGCGGACTCACATCGCCGGGCTTTTTCTGTCTGGAACCCACAATGTTTGGTAACTTAGGCGAAGCAAAAAAATACCTCGGTCAGGCGGCGAAAATGCTGATTGGCATTCCGGACTATGACAACTACGTTGAGCACATGAAGACCAACCATCCGGATAAGCCGTACATGACCTACACCGAATTCTTCCGCGAGCGTCAGGAAGCGCGCTACGGCGGAAGTGGAGAAGGCGGCGTCCGCTGCTGTTAAAGGAGAGACCATGACCCCGATTGCCGTTACCCTGCTGACCGGTTTTCTCGGCGCCGGTAAAACCACCCTGCTGCGCCACATCCTGAACGAACAGCACGGCTTCAAAATCGCCGTCATCGAAAACGAGTTCGGTGAGGTCTCCGTTGACGATCAATTGATCGGCGATCGCGCCACCCAGATCAAAACTCTGACTAACGGCTGCATCTGCTGCACCCGCTCTAACGAATTAGAAGACGCCCTGCTGGACCTGCTCGACAGCCGCGATCGCGGCGAGATCGACTTTGACCGCCTGGTGATCGAATGCACCGGCATGGCCGACCCCGGCCCGATTATTCAGACCTTTTTCTCTCACGAGATCCTCTGCCAGCGCTACCTGCTGGACGGCGTGATTGCCCTGGTCGACGCGGTCCACGCCGACGATCAGATGAACCAGTTCACCATCGCCCAGTCTCAGGTGGGCTACGCCGACCGCATCCTGCTGACCAAAACCGACGTGGCGGGCGAAAGCGAAAAACTGCGCGAGCGCCTGACGCGCATTAACTCCCGCGCGCCGGTTTACACGGTGACGCACGGCGACATCGATCTGTCTCAGCTGTTCAACACCAACGGCTTTATGCTGGAAGAGAACGTGACCGCAAAACCGCGCTTCCACTTTCTGGGAGATAAGCAAAACGACGTGGCGTCGATTGTGGTGGAGCTGGACTACCCGGTGGACATAGGCGAGGTTTCGCGCGTGATGGAGAACCTGCTGCTCTCGTTTGCCGACAAGCTGCTGCGCTACAAAGGGATGCTGTGGATTGACGGCGAGCCGAACCGCCTGCTGTTCCAGGGCGTGCAGCGCCTGTACAGCGCCGACTGGGATCGCCCCTGGGGCGAGGAAGCGCCGCATAGCGTGATGGTGTTTATAGGCATACAGCTGCCGGAAGAAGAAATTCGGGCGGCGTTTGCGGGGCTGAAAAAATAACAGCCATACATCCACTCTGCCCAGTAATTTATTAACCTGAAGCGATGAACGTTGCTTCAGGTTAATTAATGACTTACAGCGACGCCCTGGTCCGGCTGTAAATCGCCGAAGCGTTTCCGTAAGGCCGGGGCGAGGCGCAGGGATGCGCCGAGAGGGCGTGGCCTGCAGGGATGCAG
>NZ_QFXN01000252.1:0-35998 GCF_003144775.1 Enterobacter sp. CGMCC 5087
CCGTTACAGAGTAGCAAGGAACATGAAGTGAACGGAATGACCTCCAGAGCCGTATGTTCCCCCTCACCCCAGCCCTCTCCCTCAAGGGAGAGGGGGCGTCTGTGCAGGCATTATTTTGTGGGGATACTTATTTCACCGCCTCCGGCAGCGTCACAATCCACAGCTCGCTGTCAGACTCCGGCTTCTTCAGCGGCTTCACGCTGAGCGTGGTTTCCACCGGTTTATCATCCAGCGTCAGCTTGCCTTCCGCGTTCACCCGATAATCCTTGAGCTTCTTGCCCTCGACCGGGTTTTGCATCGCCACCTTCACGCCAAAGTCGTTATCGTTCGCCACCGCAAGCGTTTTGCTGTCGATCAGCGCCAGCCCTTCGGCCTTCTCCTGCTGCCAGCCCAGCGCGCGGAGATCGACCACCTGCGTTTTTGCCGCAAGGGTAATGCCGCGCTGCGCCAGGGTTTTCTCATCATCAAACTCCGGGTACTCGCCCGGCTTGTCGAAGGCGGTCAGGTCGCTCGCCTTGCTGAGATCCACCTTGTAGATAAGGTTACGCATGCCGTCGTTTTTATCGCTTCCCTGCTCAATCAGCAGGATGTGCTGGTTATCGAGCGCCACGATGTCGCCGATTTTGGCGTCGCTGTTTTTGCTGTAGGCCGCGCTGTCGATAGGGTAACCGTACATCGCCGTTTTCCCGGTCGCCGGGTCGAAGCTCACCAGACGCGTAAACAGCGACTGCTTTTTGCTCTTACCGTCGATATCCAGCGTGCTTTGCACGGCGGCGATAATACGCCCGTCCGGCATCCGGGTCAGGCCTTCAAAGCCCCGGTTCGCCTGGCGCCATTTGATAATGTTTGGCAGGCCGCCCGCGATGGATTTCTCTCCTTCCGCCGCCTGCGGACCGTGGATCGCCAGGATCTTCCCTTTGCTGTCGACGTTAATCAGGAACGGGCCATATTCGTCGCACAGCCAGTAGCCCCCTTTCCCGTCCGGCGTGATGCCTTCCGTGTCCAGGCCGCGGTTGTCACCCTTCAGGGTCTTGAGGGTATCGCTGAACGCCACTTCATTGGTGGAGCCAATCACGCCGCTTTGCAGCGGCAGACCGTTGATCTCGCCTTTATCATCATGCAGCGGGCGGGCATCAACAGCCTCCGCTTTGCCGTTCTGAACGCGGATGGTCATCAGCAGCGGCGCGAAATCTGGCGTGACAAATATTTTGGCTTCGTTTTTACCCATTTTTGGCGCATCGGCGTTTGGACCGCGATCGGTCACGGTCGCAAAGGTCAGGGCGTCGCCCTGCTTGCCCGTAAACAGCAGGCCGGAGCCAATGCCCACGGGGAGTCCGTCCGGAAACGCGCTGGCAAACGCGCCGCTGTAGCTCACGTGGGAGCCTTCAGGGAAGCTGACGACATAGCGCTCAGCAGTGGGTTGCGCCGCCAGGCCAGAGAAAGAGAGCGCACAGCCGATTAGTACAGGAATAATTTTTCTTTTCATATTGTTAGCATCCAGTTAGTGAAGCCAACAACGTAAAGAATAAACGTGTCAGAAAAATGACATGGAAGGGAAACCGGCCTGCGCGATTGAACGTATATTCATCGCTCGAAATGTAAGGCTTTGTTGTTTTGTGTGACAGGCGAAACATTTTTGGAAATTATTAGAAACCCAATTAATTCATCTCAAATCACTATCCCCACCTCGTTCAGTTTATGTTTAGTCAAAAAACTAAACGGTCCCTAAACGCTAAAAACATCCCCTGTTGACACCCCGACAATCAAACATCATTGCAACAACTTCAATAAAAAAGTTAACAATATCAGTATAAAACCGCGATTTATATCACATTTGCAGTCATTAACATCGCTTGTTAAGGTGCGCCCAGATGAATTTAATGACGAGGCAAAAAACATGAAAAAACTGAATATCCTTCTTCTTTCTGCTCTGGCTGCCGTATCGGGTTCCGCACTGGCGATGGGCGGCACCGTTGAGCAGGGTAAAAACTTTACCAACCTCAATCTGGAAATGGGGAAATCCTCATCCGGTGTTTATCTCGAAAGCAACTGGCTCAAAAACACCGATGACGGTACCCAGACCGGGGGCGTGGGCGCAGGCTACAACCTGGGTCTTGGCCCGGTGATGCTGAATGCGGGCGCAAAAGCCATCTACCTCGGCCCGAAAAAAGGCGATAACGGCGTGGCGTTCCCGATTGGCGGCGGCGTAAACGTTGCCCTGACCGACAGCATCCACGTGTACGGTGAAGGCTATGTGGCGCCAGAAGGCCTGAACAATAGCGTGAAAAACTACGTTGAAGCTAACGGCGGCGTAAGCTGGACGCCAATTACGCCAGTGACCCTGAAAGTGGGCTACCGCCACGTGAGCGTGGATGGCAAAGACGGTCGTCCTGGCCACACGCTGATTGACGGCGCATATGTAGGCGGTGGAGTCACCTTCTGATGAAACACCGCATAACCGCGCTTTGCGTTCTGAGCCTCACGCTGATGCTCACCGGCTGCGTCCAGTACAAATGGGTGAAACCGGGCGTCAGCGATGCGGAAATGAATAAAAAGCTCACGGAATGCGAAGCGCAGGCGCTAATCGATCTGCCCCCGGATAACGTCGTGACCGGATCCAGCTCGGAAAAAACGGACAAAAAGAACAAGAAAAAGGATATTTCCACGAGCTACACGGTTGAAGACGCGAATGAATATCGCCGGGATACGTTAGTCGACAGCTGCATGTTCAAAAGCGGCTGGGACAAGATCGAAGTGCAATAATCCCTTAAAAAAACCTGCCGATTGGCAGGTTTTTTTATTATCTCTTACTTACGCACCACCACCAGCTTCTGGTTCACAAACTCTTTGATCCCCAGATCCGACAGCTCGCGTCCGTAGCCGGAGCGCTTCACGCCACCGAACGGCAGCTCCGGTGCGGTATCGGTGAGCCAGTTGATATACACCATCCCGGTCTCAATCCGCGACGCCATTTTCTTCGCGCGCTCGATATTCTGGCTGAATACCGCCCCGCCAAGGCCGTAGTGGGAGTCGTTCGCCAGCGCGACCGCCTCGTCGTCGTTTTTCACCACGTACATCTGCGCCACCGGGCCGAAGAACTCTTCGAAATACGCCGGGTTATCGCGGGAGATATTCGTCAGGATCGTCGGTTCGAAGAAACTCCCGTCGCGCTGCGCCGGTTTGCCGCCATAGTGCAGCGTCGCACCGTTTTTCACCGCCTCGTTAACCTGTTTGGTCAGCGTTTCGAGCGCATCTTTAGACGACAGCGGCCCCAGCGTGGTGCTTTCGTCCAGCGGATCGCCAATCTTCACCTGCTTAAACGCCTCGGTGAATTTGCTCAGGAAGGCATCCGCAATCTTTTCATGCAGGATAAAGCGCTTCGCCGCGGTGCAGACCTGCCCGGCGTTGTTGAGCCGCGCGTTAACGCCAATTTTCACGGCCTTCTCAAGGTCTGCGTCATCCAGCACCACGAACACGTCGTTACCGCCCAGCTCCAGCGTGGATTTCTTGATGTGCTTCGCCGCCTGCGCGGCCACCGCGCTGCCGGCCTTTTCGGAGCCGGTTAATGCAGCGCCCTGCACGCGATCGTCAGCAATGATATTCGCCACCTGCTCGGACGAAATAAACAGGTTGGTCCACGCCCCTTCCGGCGCGCCCGCCTCGCGCACCAGATGGGCAAAGGTCTCGGCGCAGTGCGGCACGATGCTGGCATGCTTGGCGATGACGGGGTTCCCCGCCGCCAGGTTTGGCGCCAGCACGCGCATCAGCTGGTAGTACGGGAAGTTCCACGGCTCAACGGCCATCAGCACGCCAATCGGGTGATGCTCCACCCAGGCTTCACCGAGCTCAGAGTCGTACTTCACCGGGGCCAGGAACTGCTTCGCGTTGTCGGCGTAGTAGCGCGCGATCTGCGCGCACAGCTTCACCTCGCCGCGGCTCTGTTCGATGAGCTTACCCATCTCCTGGCTGGCGATTTTAGCCAGATCCTCCACGCGCTCGTCGATCAGATCGGCAAGCTTATGCAGCACCGGCAGGCGCTGGCTGATGTCGCCTTTCGCCCAGTCCGAATGATAAAGCGCATCGGCCGCCTTCAGCGCCGCTTCGATATCCGCGTCGGTATGTGAGGGGTATTCTTTGATGAGCTGGTTAGTGGCAGGATTTACTGTCTGATAAGCCATGTCGAATCTCCTTGTTTTACCGCTTAGGGTATTAAGGGTAGTCAACATGACTGGCTATGGACGTAAAGTTGGGTATATCCGGAAGGTTCTTAATGAAGCGCTGCCAGAGGGGTCGCTGACGTGGTATAAAAAATCTTCAGAAGGAGCGCGCATGACCGATACCCGACATATCCGCCAGACTTTTCACCGCACCTCAGGCCTTGAGCTGCGCAGCACCTGGCAGAGTACGCAGGCGTACAAACGCCACAGTCACTCTCAGCTCTCCATCGGCGCGATTGTGGAGGGCCAGACCTGCTGCGTGTGTCATGACAGAGAGTACATCCTTAACCCCGGGGACCTCATCGTGATCCCGGCCTGTGCGCCGCACAGCTGTAACCCCGTCGCCGGGCAACCCCGCAGCTACCATATGCTCTACATCGATACAGGGCTTCCGCTGGCGCCACAGGTGATTCGTAGCCCAACCCTGTTTGCCCATTACCTGGACGTTGTCGAGACCCTGTCTCCGGCATCACTGGAGACGCTGCTTTCTGCCCTTCCCCGCGCAGCGTATAACGCTGACGCGCTTAGCGGAACCAGCCAGCAGATTCAGCAGGCGTTACTTTCCGATCTCACCAGCCCGCCCTCCCTCGACGAACTTGCTCAACGCTTCTCGTTGCGCAAGGAGACGCTGATTCGCACCTTCAGGCAGGACACCGGCCTGACGCCGGGCAACTATCTCAACATCTCCCGCGTGGAATACGCTAAAGCGCGGCTGCGCGCTGGGGATGATATTGCCGACGTTGGCTACCAGAGCGGCTTTGCCGACCAGAGCCATTTTCATAAGACCTTCGTCAGCTATACCGCCGCCACGCCGCGCCAGTACGCCACCGGCCGATCAATATCAGACAATAAATAGGTTCTGCAGCGCCGTACTCTGACCTCGGATTGTTAACTGAGGTCGCTATGGAACTGTTATTCCCTTCCGCTTTTCTCGCCCTGGCGCTGGCGCATTTTGTCGCCCTGCTAAGCCCGGGCCCGGATTTCTTCCTGCTGGTGGGCTACGCCGCGCGCTATCGGCTACGGGGTAGCGCCGGACTGTGCCTCGGCATCGCTGCGGGTAACGGGCTTTACATCCTGCTGATGATTATCGGCTGGAACGCGCTGCGCCAGTTTACGTGGCTGTTTACGCTGATCGAGCTTTGCGGGGCGCTGTACCTGCTGTGGATCGGATCGCATCTGATTCGCAGCCGCCACCAGGCGCTGGCGCTGAATGAAACCCACCAGCGCTTTCCCTCGCTGCACAAGCAGATCCTGCTGGGGCTCGGTTCGGCGCTGTTAAACCCGAAGAACGCGCTGTTCTATCTGGCGCTGATGACGGCGTTACTGGGGCCGGACGTCACGCTGCTTCAGCAGGCGACCTGCGGCGTCTGGATGGTGATGGTGGTGCTGGTGTGGGATCTGGCGCTGGTATCCCTGATGGGGCTATCGGCGGTGCAACACAAGCTCAGCCGTTCGCTGTGGTGGATTGAGCGTACGGCGGGGGCAGTGCTGATGGGGTTTGGTGGGTGGGTGCTGTGGCGGTTATGCGTTAGTGCTATATGACCCGGCTCCATCATCTGTATTGAAATACACATTCATGACACCCATGAATTATTGCAAATCATAACATTAAGGCATTGATTTAGATCGATTTTTTAGTCGATCAATATTTTTAGCCATGATAAAAAGAGGGTTTTAATTCATCATCAAAAATGCCTGAAAAATGGGCAAGGACGCTTTTATGAGTACCCTGAATTTCTCCCAAACGGCAGCCTTTATCTGGTCTGTTGCAGATCTCCTGCGCGGTGATTTTAAGCAATCTCAATATGGCCGCATTATTCTTCCGTTTACCCTGTTGCGCCGCCTGGAATGCGTCCTTGAAGAGACTAAAGAGGCCGTCGTTATTGAGGCTCAAAAGGTCCGTTCTTCGCTCCTGCCTGAAGAAGCGAAAGAAAAGTTAATCCTGCGCGCCACCAGCGGGCTGACGTTCTTTAACGCCTCGCCGCTGGATCTGAGCAAAATGGGTCAAAACGACATCAGGGCCAACCTGGAAAACTACATTCAGTATTTTTCCAGAGATGCGCGGGAAATTTTCGAGCACTTTAAATTCAGCGAATTCATCGGGTTGCTGGATGATGCCAACCTCCTCTATAAAGTGGTGCAGAAGTTTGCCACCACCGATCTCAGCCCGCAGGCCATCTCCAACCATGATATGGGGCTGGTCTTTGAAGAGCTGATCCGCCGTTTCGCCGAAAGCTCGAATGAAACTGCCGGTGAACACTTCACGCCGCGCGATATCGTGCGTCTCACTACCTCGCTGGTGTTTATGGAAGACGACGAGGCTCTCACCAAAGAGGGCGTCATTCGAACCCTTTACGATCCGACGGCGGGTACGGGCGGATTTCTCTCTGCCGGAATGGAGTACGTTCATGAACTCAACCCGAATGCGGTGATGCGCGCGTTCGGGCAAGAGCTGAACCCGGAGTCCTACGCTATCTGTAAGGCCGACATGCTGATAAAAGGTCAGGACGTCAGCCGCATCAAGCTGGGCAACACCCTTTCTAACGATCAGCTTCCCGCCGATCGCTTCGATTACATGCTGTCGAACCCGCCGTTTGGCGTGGACTGGAAGAAGATCGAAGCCGACGTTAATAACGAGCACCGTAAAGGATTTGACGGGCGTTTCGGGCCCGGCCTGCCGCGCGTATCCGACGGCTCGCTGCTGTTCCTGCTGCACCTGATCAGCAAAATGCGTGATGCCGATACCGGCGGGCGCATCGGGATCATTCTCAACGGTTCGCCACTGTTCACGGGCGGCGCGGGCAGCGGCGAAAGCGAGATCCGCCGCTACATCCTTGAAGCCGATCTGCTGGAAGGGATCGTCGCCCTGCCCACCGACATGTTCTACAACACCGGGATCGCCACCTACGTGTGGATCCTGTCGAACAAAAAGGCGGCGGAGCGTAAGGGCAAGATCCAGCTGATCGACGCCAGCAAGCTGTGCAGCAAAATGCGTAAGTCACTGGGCGCGAAGCGCAACATGATGAGCGAGGAGGATATTCGGCTCATCACCCGCACCTTTGGCGACTTCGAAGTGGTGGATCTTAAGGACGATGATGACAAGCGCGCCGTCGCCAGCAAGATATTCAACAGCACCGACTTTGGTTTTCGCCGCCTGACCATTGAGCGCCCGCTGCGTCTGACGGCTCAGGTCACGGATGAATCCATTGCCGCGCTGCGCTTTGCGCCAAAACCGTTTAACGCACCGATGGCATGCCTGTACGACGCGTTCGGTGCCTTCTGGCAGGACGAGAACTACGGCAACTTTGCCGAGTTCGAGGTGGAAGCACGCGCCGTTATCAAGGCTGAATTCCCTGAGCTTAAAGAGAAGCAGATTAAGGATCTGCTCGACGCAACGCTGTGGCGACAACAGCGCGCGCTGATGGTTAAAGCGCAAAAAATCCAGACGTCGCTCGACGGGAAAGCAGGTGGTCTCGCTCAGCCGAGCGATGATTTCAATCAGTTCCAGCTGACGCTCAAAGAGGCGTTCAAAACCGCCGTCGTTAAGCTGGATGCCAAAGAGCATAAGCAGTTTATCGAGGCCATTACCCGCAAAAACCCGGACGCGGAGCCGGTCGTCAAAAAGGTGCTCAGGGAAGATGCGCAGCCGCTGTACGGCGCGTTTGCGTACCGCGGACAGGTGGTGGAGTTTGAACAGGATGCCGACCTGCGCGACAACGAGAACGTGGCGCTCGATCCGTCTGTTTCGACCAGCGATTTGATTGAAGGCTACGTGAAGGCGGAGGTGCTGCCGCACGTGCCGGACGCCTGGATTAATGCCGATAAGCGCGACGCCCGCGACGGCGAGGTTGGGATCGTTGGGTATGAAATTCCGTTTAACCGGCATTTTTATGTGTATAAGCCCCTGCGACCGCTGGAAGAGATTGACGCGGAGCTGGATGCGCTGAGCGCGGAGATTATGAAGCTGCTGCAGGAGGTACACTCCTGATGGCTAAGTATAAGGCGTATCCGGAATATAAGGATTCCGGGATGGAGTGGTTAAACTCTACACCTGCTCATTGGTCGAAAGCACCAATCAAGTATCTCGCACTGGCTGCTAGTTCTGTTTTTCTTGATGGTGACTGGATTGAAAGCAAGGATCTCTCTGATGACGGTGTTCGCTATATTACTACTGGTAATATAGGCGAAGGTTTCTACAAAGAACAAAGTTCAGGATTTATAACCGAAAAAACTTTTAATAAACTTGATTGCACTGAGATATTAGAGGGGGATATATTAATATCTAGGTTAAATAAGCCAATTGGAAGAGCATGTTTAGTATCTGAACTCAATTTTAAAACTGTTACATCTGTTGATAATGTGATATTCCGAACAGATGAATCTTATAACAAAAAATATTTAGTATACCTTTTTTCAAGTAATTATTACTTCCAGCACACTGGTAACCTGGCTCGTGGCACCACTATGCAAAGAATTAGTCGAGGGCTTCTTGGTAATATTAGGATTCCTGTACCTCTATTATCAGAACAAGTAATTATTACTGCTTTCCTAGATCACGAAACCACAAAAATCGATAACCTGATGGAGAAGCAACAACAACTCATCGAACTACTAAAAGAAAAACGTCAGGCAGTGATTAGCCATGCGGTAACCAAAGGCCTAAACCCTGATGCACCGATGAAAGATTCTGGGGTTGATTGGTTAGGTAATATACCAGAACACTGGATGCTGAAAAGAGCAAAATTTATATTCCGTAAAATGCAAAGGCCGATATCAAAGCATGCTGGAATAATTACGGCATTTCGTGACGGACATGTCACACTTCGACAAAACAAAAGAACAGATGGGTTTACTTTCGCAATTAAAGAAATTGGGTATCAAGGGGTTTTAAAAGGGGATCTTGTGATACATGCTATGGATGGCTTTGCTGGTGCAATTGGGGTTAGTGATTCTAATGGAAAGTGCTCTCCTGTTTGCTCTGTTTGTATCCCTCATAAAAAGACACAAGTTTATACTAGCTATTATGGCTATCTCGTACGTCAATTAGCGGTTACTAATTTTATCCAATCGTTGTCTAAAGGAATCAGGGAGCGCTCAACAGAATTTCGTTTTAATGAATTTTCAGAATTACCTCTTCCTATTCCTAATTATGAAGAACAAATATTCATCTTCAAATATATAAAGAGACAGGAAGAAAAGATAGACGTACTGTTACAAAAACAACTCCAACAAATCGATCTCCTAAAAGAACGCCGCACCGCCCTGATCGCCGCCGCCGTCACCGGCAAAATAGATCTCCGCGACTGGACGCCTCCCGCCAGCAGCACCGAAGCATCCCTCGCCGCTGAGGAGGCCACCGCATGATCGCCGACGTCACCAAAGAAGCCAATCTACAGGCCGATATCATAAACCAGATGTGCCAGAACGGCTGGGTTCCCGGCACGGGCAGCAAGTACGATCGCGAACGGGCACTCTATCCGCAGGATGCGCTGACGTTTGTCCAGACCACCCAGCCGCAGGAGTGGGAAAAATTCACCCGCATCTATCCCAACGACACCGAGCGTCATTTTCTCGATGCGCTGGTCGCGCAGCTTAAAAAAGCCGATGCCAACGCCACCGATCTCCAGTCCCGAACCTACGGAACCCTGGGGGTGCTGCGCCACGGCATCAAAAGCCATAACGCGCGCTTCAACCTGTGTCAGTTCAAGCCGGATCACAACCTCAACCTGGACACCCTTGCGCGCTATCGGCAAAACATCTGCCGTATCGTCCCGGAACTGGTTTATAGCCCCCACGCGAGCGGCACCGACACAGAGGCGAAAGCCAAACGCTGGCGCATCGATCTGGTGCTGTTTATCAACGGCCTTCCCGTTGCCACTCTCGAACTGAAATCCGAATTCAAGCAGACGGTCAACAGCGCCATCAACCAGTACAAAAAAACGCGCCTGCCAAAAGATCCGGAGACCAACAAACCTGAGCCGCTGCTGACCTTCAAGCGCGGCGCGCTGGTGCATTTCGCGGTCAGCCAGTACGAGGTCTACATGACTACCCGACTTGCCGGTGACGACACGTTCTTTCTGCCGTTCAACAAAGGCACTAAAGAGGGTGGCGCGGGTAACGATATCCCGGAGGATCACCATGAATACGCCACCAGCTATCTGTGGAACGAGGTATTGCTCCCTGACAATCTGCTGAAGATCCTCGCCTGTTTTGTGCATCTGCAAATCGAGGAAAAAGAGGACTGGGACGGTAAAAAGGTCAAAAAAGAGAGCCTGATCTTCCCGCGCTATCACCAGTGGGACGTCGTGAACAAGCTCATTGCCGCAGCAGATGAGGAAGGCACCGGCAACAAATACCTCATCCAGCACAGCGCCGGATCCGGAAAATCGAACTCCATCGCCTGGACGGCACATCAGCTCTCCTGCCTGCATAACGAAAAGGGTGAAAAACGCTTCCACTCGGTGATTGTTGTGACTGACCGCACCGTGCTGGACGATCAGCTCCAGGACACCATCTATCAGTTTGAACATGCGGACGGCGTGGTCGGGCGAATCAACAACCGCGAGGGGGAAGGCTCGAAATCGGAGAAGCTCGCCAGCGCGCTGGAGCATTCGCAGCCCATCATCATCGTCACCATTCAGACTTTCCCTTTCGTACTTAAAGCAATCGAAAACAGCACCTGTCTCAAAGAGCGAACCTACGCGATCATCGCAGATGAAGCTCACTCCTCTCAGAGCGGCTCCACGGCGCGCCAGCTGAAAGAGGTGCTGATGAGCGAAGGAGCCGACGACGATGTGGTCCTCACCTCTGAAGATATCCTCGACGCCACCCTTGCCGCCCGCAGCGGGAGCAGCAATCTTAACTTCTACGCCTTCACCGCGACGCCGAAGGCGAAAACCCTGGAGCTTTTTGGCCGTAGACCCAACCCGCACGAGCCCGCATCCAGAACCAACAAACCTGCGGCGTTCCACGTTTACTCCATGCGTCAGGCCATTGAGGAGGGCTTTATCCTCGACGTGCTGAAAAACTACACCAATTACAAAGTGGCCTATAAGCTGCTGCAAAAAATGGGTGATAAAGACCGGGAAGTGGACAGCAAACGGGCGAAGATCAGGCTCAACCAGTGGGTGACGTTGCACGACCACAATGTCTCGCAAAAGGTAAAAGTCATCGTTGAGCATTACCGCCAGCACGTAATGCATCTGCTCGGCGGACAGGCAAAAGCGATGGTGGTCACCAGCTCTCGCAAAGCTGCCGTGCGCTATAAGCTGGCGTTTGATAAATACATTGCCGACATGGGCTACGGGAAGATCACTGCGATGGTGGCGTTCTCAGGCGAAGTTGAGTTTCAGGAAAATGACATGAACAGCCTTGCGCTATTGCACCAGAAATTTACTGAAATCAATATGAACCCGGCGCTCAAAGGCCGCGATATGCGAAAGGCGTTTGATACCGATGACTATCAGGTGATGCTGGTGGCTAATAAGTTCCAGACCGGCTTTGACCAGCCTAAGCTATGCGCCATGTACGTGGATAAAGCGCTCGGCGGCGTGGAGTGCGTGCAGACGCTGTCGCGGCTGAACCGAACCTATCCAAGTAAAAAGGAATCCGGCACCTTTGTACTCGATTTTTATAACGAACCTGACGACATTCTGGCTGCCTTTCAGCCCTACTATCAAACGGCTGAATTGACCGATGTCAGCGATCCAGGTCTGGTGTTCGATCTGTACGAGAAACTTCGCGCGACGGGGATATTTTTATGGCACGAAGTCGAACAGCTATGCGAGGCTTTTTACAGTAAGAAGAAATCGAATGCGACGCTCAGCAATATTTGCCTGCCCGCAGTAAACCGCTGGGCAATGCGGTATGCCTCCGCGAAAGAGGCGTATATCAGCGCTAAACAAATCTATGAATTAACAAAAAAGGATTCCCCTAACCCCATCTTGCTCGCAAACGCGGAAAACAGTTTTAAAGCCTGCAAGAAGGAAAAAGATCGCCTGGAGATCTTCAAAAAAGATCTCGGTAGCTTTGTACGCTTTTATGAATTTATGTCCCAGATCGTCTCCTACGATGACAAGTCGCTGGAGAAATTAAGCCTTTATTGTCGACACCTTCGCCCTTTACTGCGTGAAGAATCAACAGATGAAGATGACGTCGATCTTTCCAATGTTGAAATGAGCCACTATCGGCTTTCAAAGATCCATGAGCAGCATATTAAGCTTCAGGAGGATGCGGCAGAATATAAGCTCAACCCGGTTAATGACGTCGGCACCGCAAAAGCAAAAGATAAGAAAGAGGAGTTTATGTCGCAGGTGCTGGCGCAGCTCAACGAGCTGTTTATCACCGAAAACCTGACCGACAAAGATATGCTCAACTATGCCTTCGTGGTTTACGATAAGCTTGCAGAAAACAAACTTGTCATGACCCAACTCGACAACAATACCCGTGAGCAGGCCATGCTGGGCGACTTCACGAAAGCTATTGATGACGCCGTGATAGACAGTAACGAAGCGCACAAGGAGATGATGATGCAGTACTTATCGTCTCCTGACGTTGCCAGAGGTTTTGCTCATCTGATGTATGACATCGCAAAAATGCGCAGGGAATTAACTCATGAGTGATATTCAGCTCTTTCGCTATAGTGCAAGCGGCGTAACGCCTCGCATATGGGAGACAGGAACAAGGAACGTCGAATGAGCTATTCACACTTAGCGCGGTAGGATGAGAGCTAAATAGTTTATTAAAAGGTCTTTCAGGTGAAAATATGCAAGAATCAAAGCAGCCAATTGGCTGCTTTGACATGCTATATAGGCAGCTTAACTAGTCTTATGCCTCAAATTCTTCATATGCAATTTCCGACATATCTTCCTGAGATATCCTTTTCCCCATCGCCTGTTCAATTAGTGCAAGTAGCTGTTGCTTTCTATTCTCAAAGAATGCCTCGAAGTCGTCTGTACGCAGTAATTGCGGAGAAATAAAGTGACTTTCCAGAATCGCATCCATATCCCCATCACTCAATCCAACTTGCTGGTGATTCTGGATCTGACTCAAATAGTCAGCTGGTGATTTACCTCCAATCATTCGATTGGCTTTGTATGAGATCGAGGTCTTATTAATTATTGAATTATAAACAGCAGGGCGAATACCTTTACTTTCACACCATACTTTCGGGAAAATGTGGTGTATATCAAGCGAAATTTCCTCGTAGTCTAGTTTCTGAATAGTGGATTTCCAGAAGAAATCTTTTGCACCATTACGAAGAATCAAAACACTTAGCGCTTTATAGGCTGCACTCAAACGCGAACGCAAGGTCAGCAGTCGGCCCGGCTGGAACGAGGCCTCATAAATTGTACGAGGTTCGTCACCTTCACCTTCAATCCAGTCGAGTAATTCTTCCACATCATTGGCAATACGCGTTTCAACTGCTCCCCCATAGAGTTCACCAAGGACGCCACACCAGAACCAACGCGCCAGTTTGTCGTAGATTTTTGGTTCTAACCAGTTTCCCTGAAGCTGTGAAAGGACGGCGGCCAAAGGCACTAATTGTGTACGATACGGCAACTCAGAGCCCTGCATAAAGCATTCGTGATGCAAAAACTTTGCAGCCAGCAGAAAACCTTTTTCAACATCGTCTGCCCAACGGTGATAGTCATCCAGCGACAATGAGAGAACCGAAACACGCTTTGCACTCACGGCAGTTACCGCTTTACCCGTTTTACCCTCAGCAATATCAGCACGTCGTTTCGTTAACGTATTGAGGATGCTAATGGCCTGGAGAAAATCAGTCGGTTCCACTCCATTAAGAATAGAGACTTTATCAAGCGAAGCGCGACGGCCAGCTTTCTGACGCAAGGTACTACCATACCAGTCATCTCGTAAGTTAAAACTATCGGCAGCAAAACTCGCAGTGACCAGTTCGAACACGGATAATGGAACGCCTCCGGTATTAACCTTCTCAAATACAAGGCATACCGCTTCTTTACTGGTCGCTTTACTCAGAGCGATGACCGGCAGTTGGTAACTACGAAATGCGGATAAAATTTTATCTCTAAATTCCATAAAGAGGCCAAAATGCTCTTTTGCATATTTAAAAAGATTTTTTTCCCATTCATTAGAATTAATAATTTGGCTACATGGGAAAAATAATGCCTTGCATTCTTTTTCTGCGGTGGAGAAATCCATTTCGATCTCTTCACCGGAGTTATTTATGAAAGTCTTAACATCTCTTCCAAAGTTAATAGTTACACGCTTCGATTTTTCCACCGCAATAAATGCTTCATCAAGACGATCGTCCATCGCGGCTTCAATATCGATATAATAAAAACGCTCAATAGATTTACCTTTTTCATTAAACGTTTTTACCGGCGCATCAAGCATGAGCACCTGGGTAAGAGAAGTTAGACGCTGCTGGCCATCCAGAATGAGTCGTTCTGGCTCCGGCATTAAACCAGCAATGTTCTCAACGGGGCGTACCTGAAAACGGACTTCACCCCCGGTCTCCAGTAGCATCACCGCACCGACTGGAAAAGACCGTGCAATACTGACCAGTAAGGAACGAACATGCTCATCATCCCATACCCATCCCCGCTGAAAATCAGGTAATTGTACCTTTCCTTCAATGATCTGTTTCAGCATGTCAGGCAAAGGGGTTTTAGTCGTATCAAAAGAACTCATCCTTGTACTCCCACGTAGTATTATTTTTTATACATCATTAGAATTTATTGCTGTAAATCAGGATTGTACTCCACAATTTGTAAGCTGTAAGTCATGAAAATACCTCGCCTCATCTTTGCACTTCTCTCCCACAACCCTCTATCCTTACCCCATGGAAAAAATAGCTGAACTCAAACGCGCCAAGCTGCTGGCGCTGTCGCTGCTGCTGATTGCCGCCGCAGCCTTTATCACCACCCTGTTCCTGCCGCAGACATTCTGGGTGCGCGGTGTGAAGGCCATTGCCGAGGCGGCGATGGTCGGCGCGCTGGCTGACTGGTTTGCGGTCGTCGCGCTGTTCCGTCGGGTGCCGATTCCTTTTATCTCCCGCCATACGGCGATCATCCCGCGCAATAAAGACCGGATCGGCGACAATCTCGGCCAGTTTGTGCAGGAGAAGTTTCTTGATACCCAGTCGCTGGTCGCATTGATTCGCCGCTATGAACCTGCGCAGATGATCGGCGCCTGGTTCAGCAAGCCCGACAACGCCCAGCGCGTCGGGCTGCATTTGATGCAGGTGATGAGTGGTTTTCTCGAACTCACGGACGACGGGCGTATTCAGCGCCTGCTCAAACGGGCGGTGCATAAGGCCATCGACAAGGTTGATTTCACCGAAACCAGCGCAGTGATGCTGGAGAGCATGACCAAAAACAACCGCCACCAGGTGCTGCTGGATGCGATCATCAACCGTCTGATTACCCTGATTCAGCGGGAGAGCACGCGGGACTTTATTGCCGATCAGATTGTCCACTGGCTGAAGACCGAGCATCCGCGCAAAGCGATGGTGCTGCCCACCGAGTGGCTGGGCGATCAAAGCGCGGAGATGGTGTCGAACGCGGTGAACACGCTGCTGGACGATATCAGCCACGACCGCACGCACCAGATCCGCCAGGCGTTCGACCGCGCCACGCTGAAGCTTATCGACAACCTGAAAAACGATCCGGAAATGGCGGCGAAAGCCGACAACATCAAGCACTACCTGAAAAACGATGAGGCGTTTAACCGCTATCTGGGAGAGATGTGGGCTGACCTGCGCCAGTGGCTGAAAGCGGATATGCAAAGCGAGGATTCGCGGGTGAAGCAGCGCATCGCCAACGCCGGGCTGTGGTTTGGCGAAACGCTGTCTAACGACGCCAGCCTGCGGGCGTCGCTGAACGAGCATCTGGAGCAGGCCGCGCACCGCCTCGCGCCGGATTTTGCCGCCTTCCTGACGCGCCACATCAGCGACACGGTCAAAAGCTGGGACGCCAAAGACATGTCACGCCAGATTGAGCTGAACATCGGTAAAGATCTGCAGTTCATCCGCGTCAACGGCACGCTGGTCGGCGGGACGATTGGCCTGATCCTGTTTTTACTCTCGCAGCTGCCTGCCGCGCTGGGACATTAATCTACCTTGGGCGGCGCGATGACGTAGCGCGTCGCTTCGAAGCGATTGAGGATCAGGTGCACCAGGAAGACCATCGTCAGCGTTGCGACCAGCGAAAAGGTGACGGAAGTGATGCGATAGAGATCGCTGAACACCAGGTCAGTGTCCGGGTGCATGTTCTGCCCGAACATAATGCCGATGGTGGTGATGCTGGAAAACCCCACGCCCGCGCCCACCTTTTCCATCACGTGGAGGCGCGCGCCAAACGCCAGCCCGAGGCCGATCAGGGGCATCATCAACAGCATATGGCTGCTGTGATCGTAGAGGATCAGCTGCACCACCAGAATATAGAGGCAGCCCAACACCACGCCGACCACGCGCCAGATAGAGCTCATCACCGAACCGCGATAGTGCATCGGGAACAGGATCAAAATCCCCGCCATCAGCGCCGAAAGCGAATCGCTTAAGTCGCTAATCTGAAACACCACGAATATCAGCGTCGCGACGGTACCGGAGAGCAGCGACTCGTGGCGCACGCGGGCATCGTCTTTCTCAATCAGCGGCGGCGGCCTGCGGGGCTCCACGTCAGGCAGGAGATAGTTCATCAACGCGCTCAGGCACACCGCCATCACGCTCGCTTCGATGTTGGAAAACAGCAGCGTGTGCCAGCTGGTGGTGGGGTAGCTCATAAAGTTGAGCATCACGCTCTGGCACACCACGCCCATTGAGCCAAACAGGAACAGCGGCCCCTTGCTCATAAAACGAAAACGCATCACGTACAGGGCGAACACCACCAGCGTCATGATGACCGGCCATTGCGACAGATAGCCGATGATTAAGATCATTTCGACGCAGTTTAGCGCGGCGCTGAAGATAAACTGCTTTGCCACGTGGCGGTTAAACACCGGCACCAGCGACAGGAGCATGATCGGATAGACCACGAAAAACACGCCGTAGCTGGTGTTGTAAAAGCTGGAGATGCTGAGCGCAATCATCCCGGCGAAGACGATGCGCAGGGTCTGGCGAAAGTCGTTTGCCGTATAGACGATGTTGCCGTGCGGGGTAAACACCCGCGCCAGGGTGCTAATAGACATAGTGAAGCAGGCTCACCAGGTGGATCTGCATCCCGGAGAAAAAGCGCGCAAACGGCCCCTCGCTGTTGTAGAGCTGTACGGTCGCGCGCGCGCCGGTCGGCAGATGCTTCGGCAGCGCTTCATCCAGCGTAACGTGAATGCGCATGCGCTGGGCGTCACGCACCCAGCGGTTGGAGGTTTCCGGTTCGGACAGCTGGCCGTTAACGGCCTCCTGACCCGCCAGTATCCCCGCGTCGCTGCTGGTCACGTGGGCGCGGAAAACGTGCCCCGGGAAGGCGTCAAACACCACGGCGGCATCGGTGCCCTGATGGGTGTGACGCAGGCTTTTTTCGCGAAAATCGGCCACGATATCGGTCTGGTTGTTCACCAGCGCCAGCGCGGCGGAACCCGAGGAGGCGTAAAAGCCCGGGCTTAACTGCAGGTTACTGACCGTGCCGTCCGCCTGGGCGTAGACCTTCGTCCAGCCGAGGTTAAGCTCTGCCTCATCCAGCGCGTTGCGGTATTTTTGCAGCGTCACGTTGCGATGCTCGTCCCGCTCGCCGCGCTGAATACGCAGGTTATGGATATTGGCCTGGATGGAGCTGACGGACTGCTCGCTGCTCTGCCAGGTGGTGCGAACCTTATCCAGATCCGCCTGCGAGACGTTCTGCAGGGTGCTCAGCTTCTGGTAGCGATCGAAGGTCACTTTGTCGTTACGCGCGGTCAGCACGGCGGTTTTCAGGCTGGCCTGCGCGGCAGCGATCTGCGCATCCAGCTGGTCGTTGGAAAGGCGTGCCTGCTCAAGCGCGATTTGCGCCGCTTCCACTTTATTGCGAAACGGCGTGTCGTCGAGCTCAAACAGCAGATCGCCTTTCTTCACCTGGCTGTTGTTATGGACATGTACCGCCGCCACGTAGCCGGAGACGCGCGGAGAAACCGGCGTCACCACGCGCATCACGGTGGAGTCCGGCGTCAGCGGGATCCAGATATCCGCGACGATAAAGTAGACAAACATCAGCAGGAAAGAGGCAATACTCACCCTTACCCAGCGGGCAAACTTTTGTTCAGGGGTCATTATTTTTCGGTCTTGTTATCTTCTTCGCGGATAGTCCGCAAATTGCAGGCGAATTGATTCAGGGTGGCGCTGAAAATGTCGATATGTTCCGGCGCGATGTTTTGCGATACGCGCGCCTGATAGGTCTCAATCACCTGAGTGAGCCTTTTTAATATGGCTTTTCCCTCAGGCGTCAGCGTCAGAAGCCGGATGCGCTTGTCATAAGGCGATACGGAGCGCAGCAGGTAACCCTGCTTTTCCAGCTGTGCCAGGGTGCGCATCAGCGGCGGCAGTTCAATGCCCTGCACCTCCGCCAGCTCACTCACGGAGACGTTATCCCCGAGCTGATGAAGCTGCATCATCACCGTCCAGCTCGACTGGGTTAACCCGGTATCGAGAATGGCGTCGTCGATTACCGCACGCCACTGGCGCACGATCATCGCCATCCGCATGCCCATCGGCCTGCGGCTAAACAGTTCTTCTTCGCTCATGGGGAAACCTCTCGTCACACGCGGCCACGATAATAGTTATCAGGATAAGTATCAAGAAACGAGAGGCGAAAGAGCAGGAATTGCAAAACGACGTCTCCCCCTCCCCGTGGGAGAGGGTCGGGGTGAGGGCACCAGCCCGCAGCGGAGTTTAGCGGCTAAAAAGTCTCTTAACAGCAGCCCTACCTGAAGCCGTCACCACCACCTCCCTGTATCCCGCCACCCGCTGGATCCACCCTTTGTTTTCCAGATGAATGAGCAGCGCCGCGCCCGCCTCACCGCCAAGATGAAAGCGCCGCTCGCTCCAGTCCAGGCAGGCGCAGCAGGCCTTGCGACGTGTATTGGGATTTAACGGAATACCAAGCTTCAGAAACTGCTCCCGGCCATACAGCGTGAGCGCTGAACCGTCAGCCTCCAGCCAGCCTTCCGTCTGCATGAAATCATAGATCTGCACCGCAACCGTTCCGGCAAGATGGTCGTAGCAGGTTCGGGCCTCGCGCATGGCCTTCGGTGCGGTCGTTTCCGGCGGGGCAATGCGGCTCCAGGAGAGCCCCATCATCTGCTCCACCAGCTCCGCCACGTCGTGCCCCGCCAGACGATAATAGCGGTGCCGCCCCTGAGACAGGCAGGTAATCAGCTTTCCCTCCACCAGCCGGGCGAGATGCCCGCTGGCGGTCGACGGCGCAACGTCTGCCGCCGCGCTCAGCTCGGTGGCGGTCCACGCCCGCCCGTCCATCAGCGCGCACAGCATCTTTACGCGCGACGGATCGGCCATTGCGGCAGCCACCGCGGCAATGGCCTGTTCCAGCGCCGCGCCGTTATCAGGAGGTAGGCTCGTTTTTAACATATGTCGCCCAGGGTTCGGTGATCTCTGCGGCCAGCTTATCATCATCCGTCAGCAGAATAAGGTGATTCGCATGGTCGCTGTACTGGGTAAGGATAGACACGCCGCGTGCCGCCAGCGCCGCCGCAATTTCACCCAGCTCGCCGGGGCGCTCCTGCCTGAGTTTCCGGATCACCGGCTTACGCAACGCCTGCACGGTAAACCCGGCGTCGAGCAGCACGCATCGCGCTTTTTCCCCGTCTTCCACCAGAAAATGGGCATCGGTACCAAATACGCCTCCGCCCTCCAGCCCCACGCCGTTGCGCCCCAGCAGCTGTCCAAAGCGCGCCAGCTCGCCGGGCCTGTCGCTAAAAATCACATGAACGTCATACATCCGCGTGCCCTCCGGTTTCGGAACTGTACTCCCGCACCAGCTGCGCCACCCGAATGCGGTAGTACGCGAAAATCGACTCCCGCCCTTCGGCCTGCGCGGCCTGATGGAAGACGTTCTGCTTCCAGCTACGGACGGCCTCCTCATCCCGCCACCAGGAAAGCGACAGGATTTTGCCGTCGGTCGTCAGGCTCTGGAACCGTTCAATATCAATAAAGCCGTCGATGTCCGCCAGCAAAGGTTTGAGTTCGGCAGCGAGCTGAAGATAGCGCGCCTGATGGGCGGGCGCGGCTTTGGCTTCGAAAATGACTGCAATCATGATGGTCTCTCCGTAGTGATGTTGGGGAGAGAATGCAGGGTAGAGAGGAACGATGCTTCGGCAAAGAGCGAAGTAATGTGCCGGATGGTGCTGCGCTTATCCGGCCAGTGGGATGATGTAGGCCCGGCAAGCGCAGCGCCACCGGGCAGGTTTTAGCTCAGAATCGACTTAGGCTCCATAAACGCCCGAATTCCCCACTCGCCCATCTCGCGCCCCACGCCGGAGTGCTTAAACCCGCCGAACGGCGCCTTCGGCTCATGGGCAAGGGTATTCACCAGCACGCGACCGGAAACAATCTGCTGCGCCACGCGTCGCGCGCGGTTCGCATCGCCGCCCAGCACCATCGCGCTCAGTCCGTAGTCGGTATCATTGGCAATGGCGATAGCCTCCGCCTCGTCACGATAGGGGATTACGCACAGCACCGGGCCGAAAATCTCGTCACGGGCGACCGTCATCTGGTTGTTCACGTCGGCAAACAGCGTCGGGCGAACAAACCAGCCGTCTCGCGTGCCGTCCGGTCTCCCTTCACCACCCGCCAGCAGACGCGCCCCCTCTTCAATACCTTTACGGATATAGCCCTGCACCCGCTGCCACTGCTTTTCGCTGACCATCGGGCCGACGTCCGTCGCGCTATCGCGCGGATCGCCCGATTTCAACGCCGCCACGGCCTGCGCCAGCGCGGTTTCGATCTCAGCCTTGCGCGCCTGCGGCACCAGAATGCGCGTTCCGGCCACGCACGCCTGCCCGCTGTTCATAAACCCGGCCTGAATCACCAGCGGGATCGCCTGCGCCAGATCCACATCATCCAGCAGGATCGTCGGCGATTTACCGCCTAACTCCAGAGTCACGCGTTTAAAGCTCTCCGCCGCGTTGCGCAGGATCGCCTTGCCGGTATTCGTCGAGCCGGTAAACGAGATTTTTGCCACATCCGGATGGCGGCTGATGGTTTCACCGACGGTTTCGCCGCGCCCGGTGACGATGTTAAACACCCCCGGCGGCAGCGCGGCATCGCGCAGCGCTTCGGTGACAATCCGGGTTTGCAGGGCGCTCATTTCGCTCGGCTTGATGACTGCCGTACAGCCTGCCGCCAGCGCGGCCGCCAGCTTGCCGCAGATAAACCCCGCGTCGCTGTTCCACGGCGTGATAAGCCCGGCCACGCCAAGCGGCGTCATCTGCACCGTCGCTGCGCCTGCGGGGATGACGAACTCAAACGCCTCCAGCGCCTCGATGGCCTGAGCAATCACCTCCGCCGGATAGCTGGCCATCCACGCCGAGCGCGAGGCGGGCGCGCCGTACTCTTCAATAACCGCTTCCAGCAGATCGTCGTGACGAGCGGCCACGGCGGCGTGCATACGTTTTAGCGCCGCGATGCGTTCCTGCTTTGTGGTCCGTGACCACGCCGGAAACGCCGCTTTTGCCGCCGCAACGGCGCGCTCCGCGTCAACCTCATCCGCCAGACGAACCTGGCCGATGACCTGCGCCGTCGCCGGGTTGTACAAATCAAACCACTCGGTGCCGTGCGGGGTAACAAATTCGCCGTTAATAAAGATCTGTTCGATGGTGTGCATATAAACCTCCTCAGGCTGTGTAAGCACAGTCTGTCACGGCTTCTCCGTTGCGATAATCCACGCTATGCTGCAAGGGTTGTTTCGATTCTCAGGATAATCTATGCATCGTTCAGGTCTGACAGAGCTGGAAGTGGTGATGGCGGTCGTGCGGCGCGGCAGCTTTCGCGGCGCGGCGCAGGAGCTGGGCATGTCCGCCACGGCGGTCAGCAACGCCATCGCCGGGCTGGAGAGCCGCCTTGATACCCGCCTCTTTAACCGCACCACCCGCAGCGTGGCGCTCACCGACGCCGGACAGCGCTACGTGGCGCGTATCGGCCCGGCCCTGCAGGAGATCCGTCTCGCCAGCGAGGAGATCCACAGCGACACCGGGGAACCCGCCGGCACGCTGCGCCTGAACGTGCCGAACCATATCGGCGCCCTGTTTCTGGACCAGCTGCTGATCGACTTTATGATCCGCTACCCGAAGATGCGCGTAGAGACCGTCAGCGAAGCGCGAATGATCGACATCGTCGCGGAAGGCTACGACGCGGGGATCCGCCTTGAGGAGTCCGTGCCTCAGGACATGATCGCCGTGCCGCTGACCGGGGAGATCCGCCAGCTGGTTACCGCCACGCCGGACTATTTTGCACGCTACGGCATTCCGCAGACGCCGGACGATCTGCTTTCGCATCAGGGGATCGGCATGCGCATGGCCCACGGCGGGATCTACCGCTGGGAGCTGGCGCGTCGGGGGGAAACGTACGCCCTTGCCGTGCCGCCACGCTTTGCGACGTCCGATCTTTTTGCCTCGATCCGGGCGGTAAAAGCGGGATTAGGGGTAGGATTTTTACCGGAACTGTATATCCGGGAAGAGCTGGAGCGTGGAGAGCTGGTGAGCGTCCTAAACGACTGGGCGCAGCCCTTTGCCGGACTGCGCCTCTACTACCCCGGCCATCGCCACGTCCCGCCAGGCCTGCGGGCGCTGGTGGCAACGATCCGCGAGCGCGGGATTATTCCAGGTTAGCCTTGTTCAGCCCGTAAGCCGCGTCCAGCGCGCCCGGCGCCATGCGGGAGGTGATCCCCAGACGGTTCCAGGCGTTGATCGCCACGATGGCGAAGTTCAGCTCTGAAATCTCCACGTCCGAGAAGTGCTCCGCCACGCTGCGGTACAGCGCGTCGCTTACGCCGTGAACGCCAATCTGGGTCAGCGCTTCGGTGAAGGCCAGCGCGGCTTTCTCGCGGGCGCTGAACAGCGGGGACTCGCGCCAGGCCGCCAGATGATACAGGCGCAGCTCGCGCTCGCCGGCAATTTTGGCCTCTTTCGAGTGCATATCCAGGCAGAAGGTGCAGCCGTTCAGCTGCGATACGCGAATGTCGATCAGGTGCTTAAGCGCCGGGTCGATGGAGGTTTTTGCCACCTCCATGCTCAGTGCGGACAGGGCGTTGGCGAGGGCAGGTGTGACTTTATGGTGGTTGACGCGAGTGCTCATTGTCTTTCCTCTTTTTGTGCGGCATGTGTCATGCGATGAGGCAAATCTACGCCGTTCATGACATAGTAAAAAGATACAAAAATCGTGAAAATAGGTAGGACATGAAGCCGGGCTATCACGAGATTTATTCCCGCTATCGCGACAACATCACGCGCGGCGTGCTGAAGCCGGGCGATAAGGTGCCCGCCATCCGCGTGCTGGCGGAAGAGCTGAAGGTGGCGCGTAAAACCGTCGAAACGGCGTATGCCATTCTGACGGGGGAAGGGTATCTGGTGAGCCGGGGCGCGCGCGGCACGCGGGTCAACCCGGATCTGCTGTTGCCGGATAAGAGTGCCCCTGCGGAACAGCCCACCGGCACGCTTCCGGCATCCCTCATCAGCCAGCGCGAGCGGGCCGGGTTTCTGCGCCCCGGCATCCCCGCCCTCGACAGCTTTCCGTATAAAAAATGGCTGCTGCTGGCGGGACAGGCGACGCGCGCCATGCGTCAGGAGGAGATGCTTAACCCGCCCGTTCTGGGCTGGTATCCGCTGCGCCAGGCCATCGCCAGCTATCTTAATATTTCACGCGGGCTTTCCTGCAGCGCCGAACAGGTGCTGATCACCAGCGGCTACAGCGGCAGCCTGCGGCTGATCCTCGACACGCTTGCCAGCCGCAGCGACAAGGTGGTGTTTGAAGATCCGGGCTACTTTATGGGCCAGCAGCTGCTCAAGCGGATCGTGCCGCGCCTGCACACCGTGCCGGTCGATCGCTGCGGTATCGACACGGACTACCTGCTCCGTCACCATCGCGATGCCCGATTTGCCATCGTCACCCCGTCGCACCAGAGCCCGCTGGCGGTCACCCTCTCACTGCCGCGCAAGCAGCAGCTGCTCGACTGGGCCAGCCAGAACGAGGCATGGATTATTGAAGACGATTACGACGGAGAGTTTCACTACACCCGCAAGGTGCTGCCGTCGCTAAAAAGCCTCGATCGGCACGATCGGGTGATTTTTATGGGCACCTTCAGTAAAACCATCATGCCGTCGCTGCGCATGGGCTACGTGGTGATGCCCGCCAGCACCGTCTGGGCCTTTACCGACTGCGCGGACATTACCACCAGCGGCCAGCCGGTGCTGACGCAAAAGATCCTCACCGCGTTTCTCAACGAAGGGCATTTTTTCCGTCACCTGAAAAAGATGCGCGCGCTGTATCAGACCCGCCGCGACTGGATGATTGCCGCCCTGCGCGAGGTGTATGGCGATCTGTTTTTCACCGAGCAAAATGACGGCGGGATGCATATCGTGGCGTTCCTGACCAGAGGAAGCGGTGACCGGGAAGTGGCACGCTGCTGGCAGGAACAGCAGCTGCAGGTGAATGCGCTTTCGGAGTGGTATCGCGGGTCGGGCAAACGCTACGGGCTGGTGATGGGCTATAACAACGTGCGGTCGTATGAAGAGGCGGTGGCGTTGCTGGAGAGGCCGAAGCGGCAGACGCTTGCGCTGTTGAGCTGAACATCGCCGGGTGCGCTGCGCTCGCCCGGCGATGACGTGGCTCATACATCATTCCGCGACAACCCAACGTCCTTGAGCTGCTCGTCGCTCATCCGGCTCAGGATGCGGCGGGTGCGGTTGATGCGATACCAGTTGCGTGTTGTTTTCGCGATCCAGACAAACACAATAAACGGACGTTTTGAACGATTCTCGTAGAATTCCATGATGCTCTCCTCACTTTGTCAGTGGGGTTATCATCCCGGAAATCCACCCGTGCAATACAGATGCAAAAACACCTTTTGTTTAACATACAGATCCGCTAAAACAGTATCTGCATGCCAATTTTTACGGCAATCTGTACTGGTTTTACAATCCGTATGGTGAAAACAAAGGATACAGCATGACGCGCTACCAACATCTGGCCAATCTTCTGGCGGAACGCATTCAACAAGGTCTGTATCGCAGCGGCGAACGTCTGCCGTCGGTGCGCACGCTGAGCCAGGAGCACGGCGTAAGCATCAGCACCATACAGCAGGCCTACCAGATCCTCGAAAACCTCCAGCTGATCACCCCTCAGCCGCGCTCCGGCTATTTTGTCTCGCAGCGCAAGGCCCAGCCGCCGGTTCCGGCCATGACGCGACCGGTGCAGCGCCCCGTGGACGTCACCCAGTGGGATGAGGTGATGATGCTGCTGGACGCCCGCGCCGACAAAGAGATGATCTCCTTTGGCGGCGGCTCGCCGGACATTAACCAGCCGAGCCTGAAGCCCCTGTGGCGCGAGATGAGCCGCATAGCGCAGCATAATCCTGCCGAGATGCTGAGCTATGACGTGCTCGACGGCCGCCTGGAGCTGCGCGAGCAGATCGCCCGTCTGATGCTGGACGGCGGCTCCACCGTGGCAGCGAACGAGATTGTCATCACCAACGGCTGCCACGGCGCGCTGTCGATCGCCCTGCTCTCGGTGTGCAAGCCGGGGGATATCGTGGCGGTAGAATCACCGTCGTTTCACGGCACCATGCAGATGCTGCGCGGGTTTGACATCAAGGCGATTGAAATTCCTACCGATCCCGAGACCGGGATCAGCATCGAGGCATTAGAGCTGGCGCTGGAGCAGTGGCCGATCAAGGCCGTTATCCTGGTGCCCAACTGCAATAACCCGCTCGGGTTTATCATGCCGGAAGCGCGGAAAAAGCAGGTGCTGGCCCTCGCCCAGCGGCACGATATCGTGATCGTGGAAGATGATATTTACGGCGAGCTGGCGGCGGAGTACCCGCGCCCGCGCACCATTCATTCGATGGATATCGACGGCCGTGTGATCCTCTGCAGCTCGTTTACCAAAACCGTGGCGCCGGGCCTGCGCGTCGGCTGGATTGTGCCAGGACGCTACTACGACCGGGTGATGCACATGAAATACGCCGCCGGCGGGTTTAACGTGCCGGGCACGCAGATGGCGGTGGCGGCGTTTATTCGCGACGGCCATTACCATCGCCACGTGCGCCGTATGCGTCAGATTTATCAGCAGAATATGGAAACCTACACCTGCTGGGTGCGGCAGTATTTTCCGGCAGAGATTTGCGTCACGCGCCCTCAGGGAAGCTTCCTGCTGTGGATTGAACTGCCGGAGAAGGTCGACATGGTGTGCGTCAGCAAGCAGCTGTGTCGTCTGAAGATCCAGGCCGCGGCCGGGTCGCTGTTTTCCGCCTCCGGCAAGTACCGCAACTGTCTGCGGATCAACGTAGCGCTGCCGCCGACGGAGAAGAATCGCGAGGCGTTGAAGAAGATGGGTGAAGCGATTGTGATTGCGATGGAGGAGTAGTGCGGCCTGATGCCCTCTCCCACAGGGAGAGGGAGAAAACCGTGCAGCACTACTCGTCGAAGTACCAGTACCCCTGGTTAATCAGCCCGGTAAGCTCTTCAACAAACGCCGGGTTATTCAGCGCATCGCCCAGCTCGGCCTGACCGAGTTCGGTGTAGCGGCACAGCGCATCCGCCGCTTTCGCGTCTACCGTCTCCAGCTGTTCGCTGTTGATAAAGAAGCTGCCGTTGACGTTCAGCACGCGCAGGCCGCTCAGGCGAGACAGCGTTTCGCCGCCCTGCAGCGCGTCCAGCACCTCTTCCGGCGCGTACGGCGGCTCGGCGGCGGCGATATCCAACTCGTGGCGCGGGGTGGAGACAAAGCTGCCGAACCATTTTGTGAAATCATCCGGCTTGCTAATCATGTCGATCATCATCTGACGAATGCGATCCAGTTCGTACTGCTCCACGCGGCCCGGATGTTCGCGACAGGTCAGATCCGGATCGCTGTAGTGCTCGCCGCCCAGATCGTTTTCCAACGCGTAATCGGCGAAACTGCTGATCAGATCGCGACCGTTCGGCCCGCGGAAGCCGACGGAGTAGTTGAGCGCCGTCTCATGGGTAAAGCCGTCGTGCGGGAATCCAGGCGGGATGTAGAGGATATCGCCCGGAGCCAGATCTTCATCGATGATCGGCTCGAACGGATCGACGTGCAGCAGCGCCGGATGCGGGCAGAACTGACGCATCGGCAGTTTGTCGCCCACGCGCCAGCGGCGGCTGCCCATGCCCTGAATGATAAACACGTCGTACTGATCGATATGCGGACCCACGCCGCCGCCCGGCACGGAGAAGGAGATCATCAGGTCGTCCAGACGCCAGTCCGGCAGAACGCGGAACGGACGCACCAGCTCCGCGGCAGGCATATGCCAGTGGTTCACCGCCTGCGCCAGCAGCGACCAGCCGGTTTCGCCCAGATCGTCAAAGTGCTCAAACGGACCATTGCTGGCCTGCCATTTGCCGTTGAAATGGCTCACCAGACGGCTATCGACTTCCGGCTCCATCGCCAGCCCTGCCAGCTCGTCCGGGGTAATCGGGTCGACAAAATTCGGGAAGGCATTTTTCAGCACTACGGGTTGTTTTTGCCAGTATTTCTCAAGAAATTCCGGCCAGTTCAGGTTCAGTTGATACGCCATGGGTAGCACCAGTGAGAGGGGAAACAGGCGCGATTATAGGCAAGAAGGCGGAGGGGGAACTTGTCATGGGTCAAACGAGGGCGTGTAGGTCGGGTAAGGCGAAGCCGCCACCCGACTCAAACACGCCGCGAAAACTTAATCCAGCTTCAGCTCGTCATAATGGGTTATCAGTTTACCCACGATGCCGTAGTCCAGCGCTTCTGCCGGAGACATCCAGAAGTTGCGATCGGTGTCTTTTTTCACTTTTTCCAGGGGCTGGCCGGTGGCGTCGGCGATCAGCTTGTTCACGCGATCCAGCATGCGGATGATCTCCCGCGCTTCGATCTCAATATCCGTTGCCTGACCGCGCACGCCGCCCAGCGGCTGGTGGATCATAAAGCGGGTATTTGGCAGCGAGTAGCGGTGCTCTTTCTTCGCCGCCAGGAAGATGGTGATCCCGGCGCTCGCCACCCAGCCGGTGCCGATGACGTGCACTTCCGGGCGGATGAACTTGATGAAGTCGTGGATGGTATCGCCCGCTTCCACGTGGCCGCCCTGGCTGTTGATGTACAGCTTGATCGGATCGTTGCTGACGCTTTGCAGCAGGATCATCTGGGTGATCACTTTCTGCGCCAGCTCCTGGTTGATCTCACCGGAGATCACAATCGAACGGGACTCCAGCAGTTTTTGCTGCAGAGCGCCCGCGCCGTTTGACCCTTCCGCTTTTTCCTTGTCGCTTTCTTTCAGTGTGTAGTGCATTGTTATTTCCTCAGCTTGTAGCGCTCAAAACCAGAGTGTAGCCTGTTTTACGGGTCAAAGTCCTCACGGACAGATCGCAATCCACGAAGCGGTAATCGCGGATCCGGACGGCAACCGCATCGAGCTTGTGGGTGCATAAAATCAGCGTTTCGTTCCTTAACCGCCCCGGTCACGGATCGCTATACTTCATCTTCATACGGTTATCATATTGTTAAATGATAATGATAGTTAATGTGTTAAGATGAAAGTCAGCATAAACAGTCCCTTACGTAACCGGCGGGATTGTTTGCATCCTCGACATGTAAATCAGCACCGGGGCGGTGAATGGAACACATTGTGTATGTGGTTGATGACGATGACGCGGTCAGACAGTCCGTGATCGGGCTGCTGGATTCGGCGGACCTGAACGCCGTCGGCTTTTCATCGGCAGAAGCGTTTCTTCAACACCGCTTTGAAGAGCTCCCGTCGTGCGTGGTCCTCGATATGCAAATGCCGGCCATCTCGGGCTTTGAGGTGGCTGATGCCCTTAAGGACAGCGGGCGCGAAATCCCGATTATTTTTCTTACCGGCCACGGCACTATCCCGATGTCGGTGCGCGCCATTAAAGGCGGCGCGTACGAATTTCTCACCAAGCCCGTCGAATCCACCGCGCTTATCGACGCCATCGAGTCCGCGCTTCAGCTGGCGGAACACAACGCCGCGCGCAATAAAGAGCACTACGCCCTGAAGCAGCGCCACATGTCCCTCACCCCGCGCGAGCACGAGGTGCTGACGCTGGCGATAAGCGGCATGCTGAACAAGCAGATTGCCGCCGAGCTGGGCGTCAGCGAGATCACGGTGAAGGTGCACCGTCGCCGCGTGATGGAGAAAATGCAGGTGCGCTCCGTGGCGGAGCTGGTCAGGGCCGTTGAGCGCCTGACCTCAAGCCTGCCTGCGGAGTAACGCTTACCCTTCCTGCGCCGCCAGCGGCAGCGCAAACGCAAACACCGTGCCGTACGGCTCCCGGCGGCGCGCGCTCAGCTTCCCGCAGTGGCGCTCGATGATGCTGGCGCTGATGGTCAGCCCCATCCCCATCCCCTGCGCTTTGGTGGAGTAGAACGAATCAAAAATCTGCTCCAGCCGCTCGGGCTCAATGCCGCTCCCGGTATCGGCGATCTCGACGATCACTTTCCCGTCCGCGTTGGCGGTGCTGAGGGTAATGGTACTGGCGCGATCCTTCACCTCGGCCATCGCCTCAACCGCATTCATCACCAGATTGAGCAGCACCTGCTGGATCTGCACGCTATCGCCGGTGATAAAGCTGTCCTGCGCCTTTAACAGATAATCAACGCTAATGTGTCTCTGCTCCAGCTCGCTGCGCGAAAGCGTGATGATATGGTGGATCAGGTAGTGCATGTCGATGCGCGAGAAGGTTGGATCCTGCTTGCGGGTCAGGGACTGAATGCTGCGAATGATCTCCCCCGCCCGCGCGCCTTCCGCGGCGATCTCCTCCAGCCCTTCGCGCACTTTATCCAGCCGGGCGGGCTCGCGGTTGAGCCAGCGCAGGCTCGCCCCGGCGTTCGAGACGATCGACATCAGCGGCTGGTTGATCTCGTGGGCGATGGAGGAGGTCAGCTGTCCGACGGTGGTGGCCCGGGAGACCCGCGCCAGATCCGCCTGCGCGACCCGCATGGCATCCTCCGCCGCGCGCTGCCCGGTGATATCGGTGATGATGCCGTAATACTCGTTCACCTCGCTGCCCACGCCCACCGGATCGCCAATCCCGAGTATGTAGCGCGTTGAGCCGTCGGTACGCTTAACCCGAAACTCCGCGCGCATGGAGAGCCCGTCGCGCACGCTTTGGGTGACGATGGCGCTGATGCGGGCGTAATCGTCCTCATGGACGAAGGTCAAAAACTCCGCCATGGAGATCGTCTTTTGCTGCCCGGGCAGGCCGAGAATGCGGGCGTACTCTTCCGAGACAAACATCAGATCCTGCTCCAGCTCCCAGCGCCAGCTGCCGGTGTGGCTGATCTGCTCGCCGAGCATCAGCGAGGTCTGGCTGGAGCGCAGCTCTTTCTCCACCCGTCGGCGCTGGATGTTCTCCGCCAGCAGCTCGGCGTACAGCCGCGCCGTCTCAAGGGATACCGCGGCCTGCGCGCCCAGCAGGCTCACCACGCGCGAGTGCTCGGCGGTGAAGACCTCCGGCATCAGGCGGTTTTCCAGGTAGAGCACGCCCACCAGCCGCGCCTGCTTGAACATCGGGACGCACATCACCGCCGCCCCCGAGGTCACCAGATAAGGGTCCTGGCTGAAGGGATGGAACTCCTCCGGCCTGCCGGTGCGGATCTCCTGCCCGGTGCGGATCACCGCCGCCAGCACCGACAGCGGCAGGTCGGTCGCCGTCGGCACGTCTTTCAGGATCCGCACCCGCACGCCCTCGGTGCTGGTCCAGGCGCTGGCCTCGATCTCCGGAATCAGGCTCTCGCTCACGCGCAGCAGCAGGCCGCGCTGCGCCCCGGCGCGTTCGAGCAGAATAGTCATCAGGTTTTCGATTAAGCGCTCCAGGTTGATTTCTTCCGACAGCGCGCGGGAGGCTTTGATGACGCTCTGGAGATCGCGGATGGTCTCATTCTGGGCGAACGCCACCGTGTCGTAGGCGCTGGCCTGCCCGGAGGCCAGCAGGTGCGGGAAATCCTGCTCCAGCTGGCGCACCTTGGCCTGCGCGCCCGCGCGTCCCCAGGCGGCAATCGAGCCGCGGAAGTGGGCGTCCGAGGCCGTCGGGTAGCCGCACGCCAGCGCGAAACGCCCCGCCAGCTCGTGGGCCAGGGCGTTGATCGGGTTAAACCCACCCTCGCGGGAGAGCCGGACCGCCTTCTCATACTGCTCGAGCGCAATGCTGTTCATCCCGTCCAGACGCACGATTTCCGCGTAGATCAGCGCCTCTTTATCCGCGAACGTGCCGGGATTTACGCGCGCCCAGAGGGCGATTTTGTCGTAGTGGGCGTGAATGCTACGGCGGTGATTCGCCGAGAAGGTCTCCGGCGTCAGCTGACGTGACAGCGCCAGGGCGCTGTAGAGATGGTAATCCAGCAGATGGATGTGGCCCGGTGCAGACCACGCGTACCAGCCCGCCATCTCAAGATCCGCCTGCGCGTCGGCATATTCGCCGCAGGTAAAGTGCGCCATGCCGCGATACAGCCAGTACCAGAACAGCATGGTGGAGTTCTTCTCCGGCGCCTGCTCCGGCGACGCGGGAAGCAGCGCCTCCGGCAGCACCTGCGACGCGGTCCAGGTGCCGATGACCGGCGTGCGCAGGAACTCAACGTAGCCGCGCTGGACCATCAGAATGGTCTCCACGTCCTGGAAGTGGGTTTTACGCACGAACGCCAGGCCGCGCTCGATGCTGGTCAACACCCCGTCCAGGTGATCGCCCCGCGAGAGGAAGTTAATCACCTGGTGGCAGGCCGCAAAGCAGGCCATCGTCATATCCCCGTGGGTCACCGCCGAGGTGAAGCAGGCCTTCGCGCATTCGATGGTAAACGATAAAGGCTGGGTCCAGACGCTGAGCTGGTCGAGCGGCAGCAGGGTTTTGGCTTCGAACGCGTCGTAGCCGTGGCGATTCACCAGCTCGCGGGCCAGGGTGCCGTACTGGAACCCGAGGCGATACTCGGCGTAGCGGTGGCCAATCAGCACGCCAAACCAGGCCATCGCCGTGGTGGAGGCGCCGGTAATGCCGTGGTCGAGGGTCAGGTGCATCATGCGGCAGAGCAGCAAAAAGTGCAGGCGCGGGCAGATGAAGCTGGCGCAAATGCTGGCGCTGTAGAGCAGGTTCATCACCGCTTCGGTTTCCGGGTTATCCATCCGCGACAGCTGGGCAAACAGGTTTTGCGGCGCGTCGGCCGTGCGGTTGCAAAAGAGCGCCCAGGCCTCGTCGCAGTCGGCATCTTCCGGATAGCGGCTAATCTGGATCCCGAAAATCCCCAGCCAGCAGAGCGCCGCCTCCAGCGCCAGACGGCTGTCCGACTGACGAATGTACACCTCCACCAGCAGGTTGGCCGCCAGCGCCTTTTCGGTCAGCCCGCCGGGGCAGCCGAGAATGGCGTCACACAGCTTGCGGGTGCGCTCCAGATGCCCCAGCGCAAACTCGCAGCCTGCCTCTTCGATATCGAGCATAAAGTCCGATACCGTCCCGGCGTTACCCAGCGCTCTGGCGGTCTGGATATAGCCGAGCGCCGAAAGGTAATCTCCCGAACGCTTCGCGCGTCGCGCGGCCAGCAGGCTAAGCTCGCGGAACATCTCGCGCTGCGGGGCGGGCTGGATGCTGTCCAGCGCGGCCGTGACGTGGTGAACGGCGCGGAACAGCAGCTCGTTCCCCGCCGCCTGACGCGCGGCCTCGGCCAGCAGGCTGGCGGTGGTCAGGTGAATATGGCTTCTCTCATGCCGATCCAGCAGCGCAAAGGCGGCCTCCTGCACCCGGTCATGAGTGAAGGCGTACTTTTTTTCCGCCAGCACGATGAGCTGGGCCATCACCGCCGGGTGCAGCGCATAGCGCATTTCCGCCATCGACATGCCGACCACGCGGCAGATCATCTCCATCTCGCCCGTGCCGCCGAGGCAGGCGATGCTGCCCAGCAGGCGGCGCGTTTCGTCGGGCAGCTCTTCGAGCTGCTCCAGCACCAGGGTGACGACGTTTTCGGTGTAATGCCTGGCGCGGATCGCCTGCAGATCGTAGTGCCACTTGTCCTGATATTTGTTGTGCACTACCAGGCCGTCATCCACGATGCGGCGGAAAAACTCGTGCACAAATAGCGGGTTGCCGCCCGTCTTCTCGTGGATCAGCGTGGCGAGATCGGTCGTCGCCGCGCTGCGGGTGCGAAATACCGTCGCCAGCCAGCGCGCCACCGCTTTCACGGAAAGCGCCTGCGGGACAATTTCGCTCGCGTGCTGTGCCGCCTCCGGCAGGCTCGCCAGCTGCTGTTGCAGTGTAGGTTCGGATAGCGAACCGATATCGCGGTGAGCCACAACCACCAGCAGCGGGATCGCGCCGCAGTTCATCAGCAGGTATTTAAGCGTATACAGGCTGGCGGCGTCGCTCCACTGGAGATCGTCGAGCACCAGCACCAGCGGGCAGCCCTGCGAGGCAAAGGTTTTTACCAGCGCCAGCACCATATGGCTGAAGCGCGCCCGGGCATCAATGGAAAACGTATCCGCCGAGAAGCGCGGCTTGCTCTCAAGCAGCAGGCCCAGCTCGGGCACCAGGCTGACGGCCAGCGCCTCGTACCCCTCCAGGGCGCGAGACAAGCGGATTTTCCACTTCGCCACGTCCTCTGCGGGCAGCCCCAGCAGGTGCAGCGTCAGGGTGCGGAACGCGGAGCTTAATACACCGTAGGGCAGCGACGGCGAAAACTGGTCGACTTTGCCCACCGCCAGCAGCACCGTACGCTGCTGCAGCGTTTTGAGCGCCGTCGCGATGATCGAAGATTTGCCGATCCCCGACGGCCCGCCGATCGTCACCAGCTCCGGCACCAGGCTCTGCCCCACCCGCTCAAACGCCGCAATAACGTCATTCGCCTGCGGATGCGTCGCGAAGAGAGAGTCCGCCAGATGGATCGCCGGGGTGCGGTCCTGCTGACCGGGGATAAAGGCGACGATCTCGCCCTCGCAGGTCAGCGTCGCCTGGCAGCGGCGAAGGTCGGCAATCAATCCGTCGACCGTCTGGTAGCGGTTATCGGGGTGCTTTTCCAGCAGCTTCAGGATGATGGTCGACAGCATTCCCGGCACGTCCGGGCGGATCGCGTCCGGGGCCAGCGGCGCCGAGGCAATATGGTAGTGCGCCCAGTTAGTCTGCTCGTCCTCCCCCAGCTCAAACGGCAGGCGTCCGGTCAGGAGTTCATACAGCACCACGCCGAGGCTGTAGAGATCGCTGCGGCCATCGACGGGGCGCTGGGTGCGGGAGGTGTGCTCCGGGGACATATACGCCGGCGTGCCGCCTGAAACGGCAAGCCGGGTCTGCGCGAAGGCGCCGGAGAGGCTGCATGAAAGGCCAAAGCTGCCCAGACGGCAGGTGGCATCGTGATGAACAAAAATATTGCCGGGCTTGATATCGCCGTGGATCAGGTTTTGCAGATGCATCTGGCGCAGGGGAACGCAGATCTTGATCGCCAGCTCGATAAAACGCGCGATCCCCGAGATCGCCCTGCCCGCGCGCCGCGCCAGCAGCTCAAAGGAAAACGGGGCGTACACCAGCGCGAAGCGTCCCCGGTACTGGGTGGACGCGACGGCGCGAATGGCCCAGCTGTCCTGCAGCGCGTCACGCAGCGCAAACTCGTTTTTGAGCAGCCGGGTGGCCCGCTCCTCCTCTTCGTCGCTCACCGCGGTAGCGATAATGAACGAACCGCCGGAATGAGGATGTCGCGCGTGCATCCAGGCGATTCCGCCCTCCTGCGCCAGCACGGTAAAAATCACATCCTCTTTAAGGACAAAAACCCGCCCCTGGTGAAGATTCCCCTGGGCGGGCCAGAATGCAGGCTGCTCGTGTTCGTTCATCCGCGATCCTTATTGTCGGCGGGCCAGCTCCCGCTGAATATGATCCAGCAGAATATCGATGTTAATAGGCTTACGCAAAAATGCAGCGGCGCCCAGATTAAGAGCGTACCGCTGCATATTTTCATCAGCATGACCGGAGATAAAGAGCACGGGCGGTGGTGGTACGGCCAGCAGCCGCAGCTTATCAAACAGCTCCAGGCCGCTCATGCCCCGCAGCTTGATATCGGTGATCACCAGCGCCGCGCCGGACAGGGCGAGCGGATGGCTCAGAAACACCTCTGCCGAATCAAACGTATCGGCGGCATAGCCTTCCGACTCGAGGAGATTACTCAGCCCGCTGCGGACGGATCGTTCGTCATCAATGATGGCAATGCGCCACGGCAGCGTCATGCTGTCTTTCCTCTGGTAAATCATTAAACGTCGCGATCGTCCTTCGCGGGCGCAGGAGGCGCCGTGCCGCTGATTTTCGGTACGCATTCGTGACGAAACCAGGCGAGGGTAAGCGGTTCGCGACTCAGTAAACGCCGTCCCACCGGAATGAGCTGTTCGCCCACCAGCATGCCAAACAGGCCAAGCAGGGCGACAACCGGCGGCGCCGGGGAATGGACGTCGAGCAGAGCGTAAATTACCCCAGCAACCACGCCGCACACCAGCGAAATTATCCATGCTTTCATGAGGACGCTCCCGTCTGCGATTTGGCCTGCGGAACGGCCACCGGAGGCGGCGGCGCGCCGTCGCGGGATAACAGATGTCGCGTCGCCTGTTCACCCGCCAGCATCCCCAGCAGGCCAATCAGCG
>NZ_QFXN01000253.1:0-33314 GCF_003144775.1 Enterobacter sp. CGMCC 5087
GCGGGCGGCGCGGGGGAGCGCACCTTCAGCACGGCATACATCAGGCCAATCAACACGCCTGCCGCAAGGGATATCAGCCCAGTACTCATTGTGAACTCCAGAGAAAGAGGCAGCGGCGAGCCGGATGAGGGACCAGCCCGCCAGCGGAACTTAGCGAGCCGGGACCGGCGCTAAGGTGCGGTGCTCGCTCTTCTGGCGAGACGGCGCTTTGTGCACCATGGTGTAGGCGTAATCGACGCCCATGCCGTACGCGCCGGAGTGCTCACGCACGATATCCATCACCGCGGTGTAGGTCTCTTTACGCGCCCAGTCGCGCTGCCACTCCAGCATCACCTGCTGCCAGGTCACCGGGATCACGCCCGCCTGGATCATGCGCTGCATCGCGTAGTCGTGGGCTTCTTTGGAGGTGCCGCCGGACGCGTCCGCCACCATGTAAATTTCGTAGTCGCCTTCCAGCATCGCGCACAGGGCAAAGCTGTTGTTGCACACTTCGGTCCACAGGCCGGCCACCACCACCTTCTTCTTGCCGTTTGCCTGCAGCGCGTCGCGCACCTTCTGGTCGTCCCAGGAGTTCATGGAGGTACGCTCCAGGATGTCCTGGCCCGGGAACACGTCCAGCAGCTCCGGATAGGTGTTCCCGGAGAAGCTTTCGGTCTCAACGGTGGTGATGATGGTTGGGATGTTGAACACCTTAGCCGCTTTCGCCAGCGCCACGGTGTTGTTTTTCAGCACCTGGCGGTCAATAGACTGCACGCCAAACGCCATCTGAGGCTGGTGATCGATAAAGATGATCTGACAGTTCGCAGGGGTTAACACTTCGAGCTTTGAAGAGGTCATAGCATTTTCCAGTGGTTAAGGGTGAAATCGCCGCGAGCGCCGCGACGATAAAATCATCCTCATCCTGCGGTTTTCCGTCCCTGCGCGTAATTATCTCTTCGTATAGTTAACCTTAGGTATAGTTATACTTTGGTATACCTATCCTATTGTATAACTGGATCTTTGCCGAAACCGGTTCCCATAATCCTGACCATTCCCCTCTCAGTCAGGAGCAGTTTATGGTTACCCTCGGTAAAGCCGATCTCATTCTGGTTAACGGCCAGTTTCACACCGTCGATCGCGAGAACCCCGTCGCGGAAGCCGTTGCCGTGCGCGACGGAAAATTTCTGGAAGTGGGTACCGTCGCCGAGGTGATGCAACACCACTGCGAAGGCACCAAAGTGGTCGACTTAAAAGGCCACACCGCCATCCCCGGCCTGAACGACTCGCACCTGCACCTCATTCGCGGCGGGCTGAACTACAACCTCGAGCTGCGCTGGGAAGGCGTGCCGTCGCTGGCCGACGCCCTGCGGATGCTGAAAGAGCAGGCCCTGCGCACGCCGTCGCCCCAGTGGGTGCGCGTGGTGGGCGGCTGGACCGAGTTCCAGTTTGCCGAGCGCCGGATGCCGACGCTGGACGAAATTAACGACGCCGCGCCGGATACCCCGGTCTTCATTCTGCACCTGTACGACCGCGCACTGCTCAACCGCGCCGCGCTGAAGGTGGTCGGCTACACCAAAGACACGCCGAATCCGCCGGGGGGCGAGATCCAGCGCGACGCCAACGGCAACCCGACCGGGATGCTGATCGCCCGTCCGAACGCCATGATCCTCTACGCCACGCTGGCCAAAGGGCCGAAGCTGCCGCTGGAGCAGCAGGTCAACTCCACGCGCCAGTTCATGCGCGAGCTCAACCGCCTGGGGCTGACCAGCGCCATCGACGCGGGCGGCGGCTTCCAGAACTACCCGGAAGATTACGAGGTGATTGCCGAGCTGCACGAGAAAAAGCAGATGACCATCCGCATCGCCTACAACCTGTTTACCCAGCGTCCGGGCCACGAGCTGGAAGATTTTGAAAAATGGACCGACATGCTCACGCCGGGCCAGGGCAGCGACTTCTTCCGCCACAACGGCGCGGGCGAGATGCTGGTCTTCTCCGCCGCCGATTTTGAAGACTTCCTCGAACCGCGCCCTGACCTCGCGCCGGGCATGGAGGACGAGCTGGAGCGCGTGGTGCGCCATCTGGTGGAGCACCGCTGGCCGTTCCGCCTGCACGCCACCTATAACGAATCCATCAGCCGCATGCTGGACGTCTTCGAGAAGGTGAACCGCGACATTCCGTTCAACGGCCTGCACTGGTTCTTCGACCATGCGGAAACCGTTACCCAAGCCAACATCGACCGCATCAAAGCGCTCGGCGGCGGCATTGCCGTGCAGCACCGCATGGCCTTCCAGGGGGAATACTTTGCCGAGCGCTACGGCATCGAAGCCACCCGCCACACGCCGCCGGTGGCGAAAATGCTCGAGACCGGCGTGCCGGTGGGCTTAGGGACGGACGCCACCCGCGTGGCGAGCTACAACCCGTGGACCGCACTCTACTGGCTGGTCTCCGGCCGCACCGTCGGCGGAATGCAGATGTACGACCACAGCGCCCGTCTGGACCGCGATACCGCCCTGATGCTCTGGACCCAGGGCAGCGCGTGGTTCTCCAGCGAGCAGAACCAGAAGGGGCAGATCAAGGTCGGCCAGCTCGCCGATCTGGCGGTGCTGAGCAAAGACTACTTCCGCGTGCCGGAAGAGGAGATCAAGGGCATCGAGTCCGTCCTGACGGTGGTCAACGGCGATATCGTTTACGCCGCAGGCAGCTTTGGCCCGCTCGCGCCGCCTGCCATTCCGGTTCTGCCCGAGTGGTCCCCGGTGGTGAAGGTGCCGGGCCACTACCGCAGCGCGCCGCCGCAGGCCGCCCGCGTCGGGATGAGCGCCGTTCATCACTGCAGCGGCCCGTGCGGGGTTCACAGCCACCAGCATGACTTCGCCCGCACGTCAGAGATGCCGGTGTCCGACGATAACGCTTTCTGGGGGGCGCTGGGCTGCAGCTGCTTTGCATTCTGATGAAAAACACCTTTGCTCTGCCCCGGGTCGACCTGGGGCTGTTCTTCCTGCGCCTGACCGGCAGCCTGCTGCTGCTCTACGTGCACGGCCTGCCGAAGGTGCTGCACTTCAGCGACGAGCTGACGCGCATTGAAGATCCGTTCGGCTTCGGGCCCTGGGCGAGCCTGATCCCGGCGATTGTCGCCGAGGTGGTTTGCCCGCTGTTTATCATTGCGGGCGTGTACACCCGCCTGGCGTGCCTGCCGATTATCGCCGTGCTGCTGGTGGCGATGCTGGCGGTCCACCCGAACTGGTCGATTGCCGAAGGGCAGTTTGGCTGGCTGCTGCTGATTATCTTCACCACCCTCGCCCTCACCGGGCCGGGCCAGTGGCGGCTGCAGCGTAAGGCAGCGGAGAGGTTCGCATGACCCAGGTTAACGACGTTCGCGACGCACACGTCGAGACGACGCCCGCACCGACGGTTTCGCCCTGGCAGCCGCTGAGCCAGCCGGTGTTCCGCATGCTGTGGATCGCCACGGTGGTCTCTAACGTCGGCTCATGGATGAGCGACGTCGGCATCAACTGGAGCATGCTGACCCTGAGCGCCGACCCGCTGGATATCGCGCTGGTGCAGGCGGCCAGCAGCCTGCCGATGTTCCTCTTCGCCCTGCCGTCCGGGGTGATGGCGGACATCGTCGACCGACGTAAATACCTGCTCTTCTCCCAGCTGTGGGTGTTCATCGCCGCCGCCGGGCTGACGGTGCTCTCCTTCACCGGACACGTCACCCCCACCGTTCTGCTGGTGGCGACGTTCCTGCTGAGCGTGGGCGCGGCGATGAGCTCGCCGCCGTTCCAGGCCGTGGTGCCCGATCTGGTGAGCAAGCCGGAGCTGGGCGCCGCCGTGGCGCTGAACTCGCTCGGGGTGAACATCAGCCGGGCAATTGGCCCCGCGCTGGGCGGTTTTCTGCTGTCGCTCGCCGGGCCGTGGATGGTGTTTGCCCTCAACGCGCTCTCCGTGGTCGGCGTGGCGTGGGTGCTGTGGCGCTGGCGTCCGGCACCGTCCATTCAGCGCCTGCCGCCGGAGCACTTCTTCTCCGCGGTGCGCTCCGGGATTCGCTACGTGCACGCCGCGCCGGTGCTGCGCAACGTGCTGGTGCGCACCGTGGCCTTCTTCGTTTTCGGCAGCGCGGGCTGGGCGCTGCTGCCGCTGGTGGCGCGCCGCGAGCTGGGCTTAGGCCCGGCGGGCTACGGCGTGATGCTGGCGTGCATTGGCCTGGGGGCGATTGCCGGGGCGATCCTTCTGCCGCGCCTGCGCCAGCGGCTCGACGCCGACCGCCTGATGGTGGCCGCCAGCCTGACCTTTGCCCTCACCATGCTGGCGCTGGCGTTCGTGCGCCACGTCTGGCTGCTCAACCTGTTTGAGTTCTTCACCGGCTTCGCTTGGATTGCGGTGCTCTCAACACTGAACCTCGGCGCGCAGCGCAGCGCCGCCCGCTGGGTGAAGGCCCGCGCGCTGGCGGTCTACCTGACGGTGTTCTTCGGCTCGATGACCGCGGGCAGCGCCATCTGGGGGCAGATCGCCTCCCGCTTCGGCACCCCGACATCGCTGGTGGTCGCCACGCTGGGGATGGTGCTGGCGAGCGCGACGGTGTTCCGCTGGAAGCTGGGGAAAGATCCGGACCTGAACCTCGACCTCAGCGGCCAGCCGCTGGACGGCGTGGAGATTGATCTGCCCAACGAGCGCGGCCCGGTGCTTGTGTCGCACGAGTACATCATCGACCCGCAGAATACGAAGGCCTTCCTGGAGGCGGTTCACGAGCTGCGCCGGGTGCGCCGCCGCGCCGGGGCGATGAGCTGGGCGGTGTACGAGGATATCGAACGTCCCGGCCTGTTTATCGAGACCTTCCTGATGGGCTCCTGGATTGAGCATCTGCGCCAGCAGGAGCGCCACACCATGAATGACCTCCTGCTGCAGAGCCGCGTTCTGGCTTTTCATCAGGGCACAACATCACCGGCAATTCGCTACCTGGTCGCGCCGGTATAACCATAACCATCACCTGCACAGGAACACACTATGGCAACGTTTAAGGCAAAAGACGGCACGCAGATTTACTACAAGGACGGCGGCGCGGGCAAACCGGTTCTCTTCAGCCACGGCTGGCCGCTGGACGGCGACATGTGGGACAGCCAGCTGAACTACCTGGCGGAGCGCGGCTTCCGCGCCATCGCCTTTGACCGCCGCGGCTTTGGCCGCTCGGATCAGCCGTGGAACGGCTATGACTACGACACCTTTGCGTCCGACATCAACGACCTGATCACCACCCTGGACCTGCAGGACGTGACGCTGGTGGGCTTCTCCATGGGCGGCGGCGACGTGACCCGCTACATCAACAACTACGGCAGCGCGCGCGTGGCCGGTCTGGCGCTGCTGGGCGCGGTAACGCCAATCTTCGGCAAATCCGACACCTTCCCGCAGGGCGTGGATCAGAGCGTGTTCAACGGCATTCGCGACGGGCTGCGTAAAGATCGCGCCCAGTTTATCAGCGACTTCGCGACGCCGTTCTACGGCACCAACGCCGGGCAGACCGTTTCCGCCGGTGCCCTGACCCAGACGCTGAACATCGCGCTGCTGGCGTCCCTGAAGGGCACCATCGACTGCGTGACCGCGTTCGGCGAAACCGACTTCCGCCCGGACATGGCGAAAATCGACGTGCCGACGCTGGTGATTCACGGCAGCAACGACCAGATCGTGCCGTTTGAAAGCACCGGCAAGCTGGCGACGGAGATGATCAAAAACGCCACGCTGAAGGTATACGACAACGCGCCGCACGGCTTCGCGCTGACCCACCAGGACCAGCTCAACGAAGACCTGCTGGCGTTTGTGAAGTCGCTGTAATTTTTTCCAGGCCGGGTAAGGCGCAGCCGCCACCCGGCGCTTTCGCTCCGCCAGCGTCACGTAGCCAGTGATTGCTGAGACAGGACCTGCAGGCTGAAGGTGCGTGCCTCAAGCCTCGTCTGAGGTAAACACCATGCCCGCATAGGGCTTCTCGCGACACGCCGCCAGCCGCGCGGCGAGGCTGCCCACGTGCAGCTCCAGCTTGTGCCCGTCCGGGTCGAGAAAATAGAACGACGCCCCCTCGCTTTTGTTCTGCTTCCAGACGGTGACGCCCGCCTGCTCAAGCCTTTGCGAGAGCGGTTCAAAATCCTCTTCCGCGACGGTAAACGCGTAGTGGGTGTAGTCGCTCTCCTGCGGCGGCACGTACTGGCGCGCCTCGTCGTAAGACAGGCAGACCCACAGATCGCCGCAGGTGAGATAGGCCCCGGTATTCCAGCGGGCGTGCAGCGCAAGCCCCAGCAGCTCGTGCCAGAAGGTGACGCTTTTTTGCAGGTCGCTGACCGCGAGGGTCAGATGGTTGAGTGATTGCAGCATGACGTGCCCTTTTGTTTTTCGCGCCGGACGTGATACGGTAAAGAGATGAACATAAACCACGCCGTGCTCACCGTAAACCGCTGGTGGCTGCCTTCTTAAAGGCGGCTCGGAGTAGTTCTCCCCATTTTCAGATTGCCGCCGAAAGGCGGCTTTCACATTTCTAAGACCCCTTTCGGCAACTGCCCATTAAGGAGTCATTATGAACGCACCAACCATCCTCACCGGCGACCGCCCAACCGGCCCGCTGCACCTCGGCCACTACGTCGGATCGCTGCGCCAGCGTGTGGCGCTGCAGCAGACGCACAGCCAGTTTGTGCTGATTGCCGACCTGCAGGGCCTGACCGACAACGGCAGCAACCCGCAGAAAATTCGCGACAACATCCCCGAAGTGCTGGCCGACTACCTCGCCGCCGGCATCGACCCGAACCTGACCACCATCTGCCTGCAGTCCGCCCTGCCCGCCCTCGCCGAGCTGACGATGCTGTATATGAACATCGTCACCGTCGCCCGCGTGGAGCGTAACCCGACGGTGAAGAACGAGATTGCACAGAAGGGCTTCGCCCGCTCGCTGCCGGTCGGGTTTATGGCCTACCCCATCAGCCAGGCGGCGGACATCACCGCGTTTAAGGCCGAGTGCGTGCCCGTCGGCGACGACCAGCTGCCGATGATTGAGCAAACCAACGAGATTGTGCACAAGATGAACAGCCTGCTGCCAGCCCCGGTGCTGCGCCACTGCAAGGCGATGCTGAGCGACACCAGCCGCCTGCCCGGCATCGACGGCAGCGCCAAGATGTCGAAATCGCTGGGCAACACGCTGCACCTTTCGGCCAGTGAAGAGACCATTCACCGTGCGGTCAGCGCCATGTACACCGACCCGAACCACCTGAAGGTGAGCGACCCGGGACAGATTGAGGGGAACGTGGTGTTTACGTACCTGGACGCGTTTCATCCGGACAAGGAGAAAGTGGCGGCGATGAAGGCGCATTATCAGGCGGGCGGGCTGGGGGACCGGGCGTGCAAGAACGAGCTGGAAGCGTGCCTGCAGGAGCTGATTGCGCCGATGCGGGAGCGGAGGGCGATGTATATGCAAGATAAAGGTGAGCTGATGGCGATGCTGAAGCGCGGGACGGAACGGGCGCAGGGGGTGACGCAGGCGACGTTGAGGAAGGTGAAGGTTGGGCTGGGGGTGCCGGTGTTTTGATGAAGTGAGTTGATTGAGATTGAGCGGTGGAGTGCGTGGGATAGGCACGAAGCCGCGTATTATCTCATTTAGAAAATATTAATGCCGTTAATAATTCTTAATCTATCGTTTAGATAAAATAAATTGCTTTAATCGCATAAATATCACATTGATATTATCCTTTATAATACAATTAAAGGGATACTATGGCTGATGTAGAAGATATAGCCCGAAGGTTATGCAACATAATCGCTTCTCCTGATACAGTTACTGGGCTTATAAATGGATGGCTATCTGTACCGTTAGATTATGGATATCTGGTTTATGGTATCTTTGACACGGATACAAGATATGCTCGTGAAACTCAAAGAATACGAATGTTCACTGCCATAAAAAACGACATCTTGAATTATGAGAATATATTCAACGCTGTAAAAATTATATTTAAAGAATTTAATAGGTATTTAACTGAAGCGGAGCAAGATAAATTATACAGAACTGTAACAACTTCAATTGCAGGTAGAATATCAACAAATATTATTGCATCAACTATCGCGAAGCATGTTATTGAAAGAACGTCTTTTACGTTTGTTGTTTTTAAAGGGAAAGACAACCCAATCACGGCACTGAGCACACTCCTTTTGTTTGGGGGAATGGCTGAGCGATCAATTAGAACATCTGACAAACTCAAATCAGATGCACCGGAGGTATATGAACTTCTGAGACACAGAGACTATGACCTACTTTATTTTCTGTTCGCTGATGCCGTCCAACCCTTTGTAGATGCTATCCATGCAGGTTATTCCGAAGGAAAGCCTGTATTTAATCAAATCATAAAAAAAGTTAATGAAAAACTAAATACACACACTACGGCAGGTGTGTATGAATAAGTTTATCATCCCAATTATAAACCTGCTTCTTTGCTCATATTTAGTTTTAGCCTATACCCTTAGCTGGGTTGAATTCGAAACCTGGCATGATAAAACAATCGCCTTTTGCATCATTACCATAAGCGCTTACATTATTTCATTAGTAATGAATAAATTACTGCCAGGAAAGATATATATTTTTGGCGGGTTCCTGGATGTGTTATCAGGCCCCTTACTGATCATCGGTGCATTTGCTTGTATAGCTGTCCTTGAACCATGGCCTCTGAAACTTATTGGCTTATTCATATGGGTCGTGGCGATGTTGCGCCTACCTTCTTTTGTAAACATAGATAAGGAATAATCATGTCAAATCCAGCATATCTTTGGTTAACCGATGTTAATGGATCACCAGTCGTAGGAGGTTCGATGGTGTTCGGCCGGTTAGGCGCTATTGAATTAAAGGCGGTCGCTCATCACCTCACCATTCCTGTGAGTGGAAATACAGGCCGACTGACAGGCACCCGTGTACATACACCGATTGCCGTTCAGAAAGAGTTTGATAAAACAACACCGGTTCTCATTAGGGCACTGTGTGAAAACCAAACACTAAAATCGGCTACGATCAAAATGTATCAAATTGATGATGCAGGAATCGAGAGAGAATATTTCAACATTATCCTGGAGAATGTAAAAATCACGGGTATTACGCCAAATCTGTTCCCGGGTTCTGGAACAGGAACGCATACAGAGACGATCGAATTAAGATATGAGGCAATCACCTGGAAACACTGTGACGGAAATATAGTTTACAGAGATGCATGGAATCATATGGCAATAGCATGAACTGACTTTAAAATTTCTCGGGCCGAGGTAACGTTGTGCTGGTCGGTCCGACCAAGCGGAGCACCGCCGGAAAGCGCTGGCGATTATTTCTACCGCTTTAAAGGAGAGCATCATTATGGAACCCCCTCTCTCTCAAGTCATTGAGGTTGTTCGAAACTCCTCAGGTGAACATCGTAAACCTATCGATAGCAATACGTTGATTGAGGCCGATTTGCATATTTGCGGTATCGACGGCGAAGACCTACTGGAAGACTGCGAAGAAGCGTTTGGCGTTAAACTTGCTACGGAAGAAGATGGCTACAGGAAAACATTCTCTCTCGCGGAGAATGAGTATCTGTTTACGGGTGAAGGCATAGACTTTTTTGGCATCTGTCGATTTATCCGCTGGGTACGTGGCATACCCGAACCTGTTATATGTGATTTAACCGTCGGCGAACTTCACGCTGCGCTGGTTAACGCGGTGAAAGAGCAGGTTAAGCACGATTGATTTTTACTTAAAACGGGCATGGGATGACATGCCCGTATCGTTTTATTGCTTCAAGGATTACATAAGGTGGGAAGCACGGTTACTCCGACATCGCCTGGCCTGTTCCACGCTTAACAGCCGGTATATCGCCTGTATCATTTAGCGCTCCCGGAAACGTCTTCAGCCACAGCGCGACTTTCTGCTTATTAATATTCACCACGCTCATACCCTCCAGGCATCCCCATAGCTCTCTTGTATGCTGCGGCGTAATCACAATGCAGTCTTTCATGGCGCGGATTTTTACGGGCATACCGTTGATAAAGCCCGCACGGGTTAGCCAGTCACCGCCCAGAAGAAGGTATTTCATGTCTATACGCGCATACAGTTCGCAGCAGGCGGCACTGTCCTGCGGCGTTTCCGCTCGGGGATGGACGGGCGCCGCGTTAGGCGGGTTGCCGTGTAAACGGCGGGCGCTGTTTTTGCGGACCAGCTCGCGGTTTTCAATCATGCCGGTGAAAGCGTCTGATTCTGTTTTGCAAACAGTAAACTCTGGCTTAAAATTCGTCGCAGCCATTTTCAACTCCTGTCTAGTTGTTTGTGGTTAGCGGTATGGGGGTGTTGCAGCACCTTCATATCGCGAATTCCTCTTTAAATATTCTTTGATACTTCTTTCGCCGTTCGGCGTAATTCCTGGTGCTCATTATACAGGGCTGAATATAAATACAGCGGTTTTGGGTGGGAAAATTTGGAATTTGCGAGGGGGATTCAGAAAATAGAGTTCTGTGCGGTAAGGTCATGTTTTTGTTAGTTGAGAGTTGATTGGTCTGGGTTTTGCGAGCATCATCGCAATTATTTACTTTCTTCCGTAACGCGATGGCTTCCAGCAAAACTCTCGAACAGGCAATTGCCGATATCACCATCTGGCGCAAAGGCGAACAGCGTGCGCCGCATAAGCCTTTATTGCTTCTGTACGTGCTGGCGAACTATCAGCAGGGGCATGCGCGACTGTTTGATTATGGAACCGAGGTCCATGAGCAGCTGCTTAGCCTGTTAGAACGCTTTGGCCCACAGAGGAAGACGCATTACCCGAATATGCCTTTCTGGAGGCTCATAGGCGACGGTTTTTGGGATCTTCAGAATACTGAGTTCTGCTCGACCACTGGCAGTAAGCAACCGCCTGTTAAAGAACTTGTGGAACATAACGTCGCAGGCGGGTTTGATGAAGAACACTTTGCGTTGCTGAGTAAGAACAAAAACCTGATCGGCTCGCTGGCGCAGCAGATTCTTGAAGCGCACTTTCCTGAAAGTATTCAGGAAGAGATCGCGGATGAGATGGGTTTTGATATCCAGCAGATCCGTAAGGTTCGCGATCCGCTGTTCCGGCAGCAGGTGCTACGTGCTTATAACTATGAGTGCGCAATCTGCGGGTTTAACATGCGACATGATAACGCCTCTGTAGGACTTGAAGCCGCGCATATTAAATGGAAGCAGTTTGGCGGGCCGTGTGAGATCCCGAACGGACTGGCGTTGTGTGCGATTCATCATAAGGCATTTGATAAAGGATCGATTGGGCTGGATGAGAGTATGCGGGTGCTAGTGTCCGAGGCGGTGAACGGGGGCGGGATTGTTGGGCGGCTGTTTTGGGATTTTGACGGCAAAAAAATTACATTACCGAAAATAAAAGTGCATTACCCCAAAGACATTTTTATTGAATGGCATAAAAGAGAAGTTTTTCAACAAAGCAAAAACTGACATGTTCATAATTCTTAACAAGAGGGACAGTATTTACATATAATGTCATAACTAATAGTTATGTATGATTTAAAAGCATCTTAAATTATAGCCTTCTGCTATTAAAGCCAGCTAATATCGAGTTCACCGTAAGGCTGTAGCGGGTAAGCAAGTGAATGCGGTAGCCAACCCTCTCATATTCCATTATGGAATATGAATGATGTTATAAATAACATTAATGAATAAGGAGCGTTTGCATGTCAAGCATTAATAAGATCCCTTTTAAAGTTTCTGCTCGTACTGCTCGTTTAATTGGTCGTGAGAATATAGCTACCGCAAAAGGTGCAATCATTGAACTTGTTAAAAATGGATATGATGCGGATAGCCCAGTAAGTATTGTATTTTTCGATAATTTACTTTCAACCTTTCATGAAACAATCCCAAGGCACCTTAAACAACAATATATTGACAAAGGTGTTGAAAAAGAGTTATTAGATAAAATATACACATATCAAGACGATGAGTATATCTTAAGAAAGAATATTGATGAAAATATAATTCTGGCCTTCAAAAATAAAATATCAAAACTCTCAGTCCTATATATAATTGATGCGGGCGAGGGAATGACTGAAGATATAATTCGTAATAATTGGATGACTATAGGAACGGATAATAAAGCAATAAATTATTTCACAAAGTCAGGTAGGGTTAAGGCAGGAGCGAAAGGTATAGGGCGCTTTGCACTTGATAAATTAGGTAGTAAATGTGAAATGATAACTGTATTTGACCGAAATAGCGATGATCGAGACACTAATCTCGATGCTTCTGAAACATCCATTTCGGGTTATCGTTGGTTAGTAAATTGGGAAGACTTCGAAGGTGATTTTAAAACAATTGAAAATGTTAGTGCTGAATTAATGGGATTACCTTCTTTTAATTTAAAAGAAGAATTAAAAAAAATAATACCATCTCATCTCTTTGAAAAAATACAAAATTGCCCAGACTTTGACCACGGCACAATCCTAAAAATTTCCGATCTAAGAGATAATTGGGATGATTATTACGTTGAGCAAGTCTATTCAGATCTTGAAGTATTAGTACCTCCAAAAGAGACTAATGAATTCGAAATATATCTTCTGAGTTCCTTATCGCCGACGCAATATGGTGAAGTTCTTGGCTCTATATGTGATGATTTTGATTATAAAATCATAGCTAAAGCAGATGATAAACAAAATGTTTCTATAAAAATAATTAGGAATGAGTATGACATCCTATCTATTCCATCTGAATTTTTTTCTAGAAGCAGTATGCAAAAAAAACATTATACAAAAGAAGATTTCATAAAAGGTTATTGGGAAACCAATAAAAGCTTTTCTGAATTACTTCCAGGCTTTAAATCAGTAGATTCAGATAAAACTTTTGATGACATTGGTGTTTTTGAATTCACATTTTATTTTTTAAAAAGAACATTTACTACGCCTGATGCAAAAAGATTCTTTTACAAATCATTCGCGTCTAACTCTAGAAAAGATTGGCTTCAAAAATTTGGCGGGGTAAAATTATTTAGAGATAATTTTAGAGTTCGCCCTTATGGCGAGGTTAAAGATGTTGCATTCGATTGGTTAAGCTTAGGTAACAGAAAAGCTGCAAGCCCAGCAGGTATAGCTAATAAAGAAGGTGGTTATCGAGTTGAACCAGAAAACGTAGCTGGCTCTATTAAAATATCAAGATTAACAAACGTTAATTTTGAAGACAAATCGAGTCGTGAAGGGCTTCAGGAAAATAAAACTTTTCAGATATTTAAAACATTAATCGCATCTATTATTAATGAATTTGAATCTGATAGGGCATATATTGCAAGGGAAATGAGTAATTTTGACGATGAACGTTATTCTGATATACGCTCTCGTCAAGAAGCAGAGGAGTTGGCCAAAAGAATTTTAGAAAAAAGTAGAGCTAATAAATCTACTGAACATAATAAAAGCACAACGAATAACCAATCTAAAAACACTGGTGATATTAAAGATAAAGAGCTGGCAATTATTGCAGAGCTTAATGAAAAGAAAGATGAAGAAATAGAACGACTTAAAGAAGAGCAAAAGGTTCTTAGAGGTTTAGCAAGCAGCGGTATTGTGTTAGCGTCTTTCAGTCATGATTTAAGCAAACTAAATAATGTTCTAGAATCAAGAGTTGATAAAGTAAAGAAATTGATTCAAGAAAAAATTGATGAAGCAACATATAAAAATGAGGAAGATAGGAAAAATCCATACAAGCTACTCGAAAAAATTAAAACGCAAGATTTAAAAATAAAAAATTGGCTTAATTTTTCTTTAGGCGCCGCAAGGAAAGATAAGCGTAAAAGGAAGCAATTGTTTCTCAAAAAATATTTTCATGATTTTAAATCTGACTGGTCCTCGGTACTTGAAAGTCGAGCAATTGAACTTGATATAAGTCAGATCGAAGAACTTGATATGCGTGTCTTTGAAATTGACTTTGATAGCATATTTAATAATCTCTTAGTAAATACTATTGACGCTTTCAACCTTAGCACAACAGAAAACAGAGCAATAAGTATAAGCATAAAAAGCGATTCCCGAAGCATAATTTTCGAGTACAAAGATAACGGACCGGGCATATCAAAGGATGTTGTTAATCCTGAAGTTATATTCAAACCTCTCTTTACTACAAAAAGGAATATATATTCTGGTGAGGAGGAAGGTACTGGATTAGGTATGTGGTTAGTAAAATCAATCACTGAAGAAAATGATGGAAAAGTTAATCTTTTATATCCCGAGAAAGGTTTTGCGATAAGATTAACATTCCCAATTAAATTTAGAAGATAAGATATGTATAAGATATTATTCATTGATGAAGAAGCAGATGCTATTGATGACTTCAAAGATTATGTCGAGCAAACTCCAGCATCTAAAAATGTTCAAGTGCTTAGTGAATTTCCATTAAATGACCTTGATGAAATGGTTGCACTAATTATCAAGATAAATCCAGATGCAGTCATTACTGACTTTATGCTTAATGAACACAAAACTCATATTAAATATGGTGTTCCCTATAACGGAATTGAACTTGTTAGACATTTCACTGCAATAAGAGAAGCATTCCCATGCTTCGTAATGACTTCTTTTGATGATGATGCTGTCAAACAAAGTGATGATGTTAATATAGTATATATTAAAGATATTTTACATTCGGAGAACAAAACCAATGTCAAAGCTAATTTCCTTGAAAAAGTTGTTAGCCAAATAACTCATTACAAAGCAAGAATCGAATCAGCTGAAAAAGAACTAATTACACTCATTAAGTTAAGAGATGAGGGAAAAGCAGGCATTATGGATGAGGAGAGAATTATACAGTTAGATAATTTTCTAGAACGTTCAATTGATAAGCGTAATATAATCCCTAATGATTATAAAACCCTTTCGAACACACAGCGATTAGAGCAAATATTAAATACTGTAGATGATATATTGGAAAAAGTTAAAAAACATGAAAGTTAACTTCCGAAATCATAATCCAATACGTAAATTCACGAAGAAGTATGCTACTTATACTGCATATAAAAAATACTTAGCTGAAGATTTTAACTATAGATGTGGTTATACGGACTGTCCAGATTTTTGGTTTGGTGGTCAAGATAATTTTCACATTGATCATTTCATTCCTTGGAAAAATCACCCTGAACAACCAGCATTAAAAACAGATTATAGTAATTTAGTGTATTGCTGTTCGTACGTAAACATTTTAAAGTCAAATGATGAGTCGAACTACCTTGATCCCTGTAGTGTGGATTATAATCAACATTTTTATAGAGACGTAACAGGTCATATCAAGCCTATAAGTGGATCATTAGCTGCAAGTTATATGTATTCAAAATTAAAAATGTATATGCGGAGATACCAGATAATATGGATGCTTGATAATTTGTTTGAAAAACTACAATCTCTGAGTTGTGCTATAGAAGAAACAAAGGATGAGTCTCTGAAGAACGACTTAAAAAATGCCATGTGTGAATTGGTTCCTATCGTGGTTAAGTACAAATGCTATTTATCTGAATCACAAAAAAAATGAAGCTAAATTTCATATCATACTTGAAAAGAAACAAAATAACTGACATTTCTCTTGTTAACAAACTAATAATTTCCGCGTTCTACGAAATTAACAACATTCATGTAAAAAATAATAAGTTGGTTATTGATAATTTGATCTCTCATGAAATGGTTCATGAGTATGGATTACTTAAGGAATTATGCTCTGTCATTAAGAATGAAGTAACTCAATTCACATTTGAGCATTTGATCAGTTTCTTCGAGTTTGTGATATCACCATCAGATAGAGTTGTTAATGGTGCAATCTATACACCTTATCATATAAGAGAATTCATTATTAATGAATCGATTGATAGTGAAAGTAATCTAGATTCAATGAAAATAGCAGATATTGCTTGTGGGTGTGGAAGTTTTCTTTACGATGTTGCAAAAAAAATACATAAAAGTGGCAATAAAAACTATTATAATATATTTAAGGATAATATTTACGGAAATGATATTGAAGAGTACTCAATCAATCGTACGAAATTAATTTTATCTACTCTTGCAATTATTTCTGGTGAAGATTTATCGGAATTCAAATTTAATCTTTATGTTGGCGATTCATTAGACTTCGAATGGACTAGCGTAATAAATGAAAGATTTGATGGCTTTGATCTTATCATTGGCAATCCTCCCTATGTTTGTGCAAGAAACTTAAGCGACACTACAAAACATAAATTAAAAAGATGGTCTGTTTGCAACATTGGTAATCCCGATCTATATATACCTTTCTTTCAGATTGGTCTTGAGGCATTACGACCAGGTGGCAGTCTTGCATATATAACTATGAATAGTTTTTTTAAAAGCCTTAATGGGAGATCTCTTCGTCGTTACTTACAAGAAAAAAGTCATGAAATAAAAATTATAGACTTTGGTTCAGAGCAAATATTTAATTCCAAGAATACATACACTTGCATTTGCTTTGTAAAATTAAAAAGCTCATCACATATATTTTATAAAAAACATAGCAGTTTGCAATTAAGGAATAAAACTATTTCTTTTGATAAAATCCCATACAAAAGCTTAGATTTTTTTAAGGGATGGAATCTAAAAAATCATCAACAGATGGAGAAAATCGAATCTATTGGCACTCCTTTTGGAAAGCACTTTGCAACCAGGCACGGTATTGCCACTCTTAAAAATGATGTTTTTATTTTCTCTCCTGATAAAGAAGATGACATTTATTATTACTTTGAAAAAGAAAAAGCATACAAGGTAGAGAAAGCCATATGCCGAAATATAATAAACTCAAATAAACTCAGCTCTTCCTATTCTTTAGATGAGTTGCTAGAAATAATAATATTCCCGTATTCAAAAGATATTAAACCGATTATTCTTGAAGAGAAGCATTTAAAGAAGAGCTATCCTTTCGCATATAAATACTTACTTGACCAGAAAGAAAGTCTATTATTACGCGACAAAGGAAAAAAACAATATCCACAATGGTATGCGTACGGTAGAACCCAATCATTAGAAAAAACACAATATAAATTATTCATTCCAAAAATTTCAAATGCTCCTCCTAAAAGCATTTTATCATCAGATCCGGATTTAATGTTCTATAATGGAATAGCAATATTAGGACACTCTTATGAACAATTACTTTTTGCAAAAAAAATAATTGAATCAAAAATTTTCTGGCATTACATAAAAACAACCAGTAAGCCCTATAACTCTAACTACTATTCTCTCAATGGTAATTACATTAATAATTTTGGAATCTATGATTTTACAGATGACGAAATAAAGTATATTACAAGTGAAGAAAACCAAGATGTTATCGATGATTTCTTTGAAACAAAATATAGAATTACATTTAAATAAAATATTTTTGTAATATTTACCCCTTGACATTTTATAATATGATAAGATTTGCCGAAAAGCATTACGTTAATAACAAGCAGCCAGCAAAATTACGCTCACAAAATAGATATTACATATGTTAAGTTATTAGCAAACTTCCATTGCATATATTTCCCCACCCTACCTAATAAGCCATTTATAAAAATTATTAATGGATATTAACCTAACATTTAACAGACTTATTAGCTTGTTAATTAAAAAGGGTTAAGGCTTTCGGCAAACATATCATTTTTAGCTCCACTTAGATGCAACTAAGCATGATTGCTCTATAGTTTTTTTCTGGAATAAAGCGAATGCCAACTAATTATTTTAGTCTCATTAATGAAATTCGATGAAGATAACAGCTGGATTGGATAAGAACGATCCAACAGAAATTGAAACTCTCAAAGCTTCTCTGCACAAACAGTACAGATTTATACATTCATTAACACCAGTATGCTTTACTGCAAAATCCAATCACGACATAATTTATGAGTAATAATAAGAGTGTAAATTAACATGATTTTTTCAGCACTATATATAACTAATAACTGAAAGAATGCCAATAGCAGCATTGAGATTATCTTCTAGGCTTTTCAATAATGAGCACTATGCGATGTGGCAACATCGGATTACTGGCATGCCAGTTTCGTGCGTCTACTTAAAACTTTATCGCTTCCTGCTCTTGTTCTGACTAGGTTCGACGCCATTAGATATCAGCTTATAGGCTCCATCGCGACAAGCCCTGCCATTCGCCAGTGAAACCTCAGGGTATTTCCCAGCTCCAGCATCGTCTCCTTACCGCCAAAACGATAACGCAGCCGCCTGTATTGGGAGGCGTTAGGGTGAACCGGCAAAACCATGGCTTCACCGTCAGTAAGTTTGTCTTTTGCTTCAGGCTTAGCTTAACGAACCTTCACATCACTCAGAGCCATGATGAGTATCCCTTCAAGGGTTCTGTGTGGGTACAAACATTATCGAACCGGGATATACCCGCAGTTGTACCCGCATCAGTAAGTTGATGTAGATTGAATCAGGTTGACTTAGGTTGAGTGAAAAAGCGAGGAAAGCCTTGCGGATACTGGATTTTAGGCACAAAAAAAGACGTCCGTTGACGTCTATTGATGTTCCGATGGTGCGAAGGCCGGACTCAAATATCGGCATAAAACAATGTTAAGTAAAGATTTTTTAATATAAAAACAGATTTATGCCCCCATTTGTGCCCCCACTTTTTTTTCTTACCATCGGTAAAAAAGACGAGTTTTTAGCCATTTGTAATCAAAGCACAATTTTTATATCCCCGGTTAGGTTCCGTGCAACGGATCCAAACCAAAAGTCCTCAACACCCAAAATTACTTTTTCTTTAGAAAAGCGTGCACACTGTTCACTACCACATAATTAACTTTAATATCAATAAAATAGAAGTTAACAATATGGTGTAGAGTGAACAGTAAACTCTACATTCATTGAAAAGAAAAAACCCGGCGTATGCCGGGTCAGTTATACGTTAATTGGTTGCTTGGCCATCGCACTTAGGTAGCCAGTCAGCATTGCTTTCCTCTCTGAGTGCCAGATTGGTCTGCATTCCCTGATTGGTCCGCCGCTTCTCGTACTGCAGCCCATACTCTTTCAGCATTAACGGCAGCCCCTTGCCAAACATGGTCAGACTGAGCGTATTTTTATAGCCGTTGGCTTCCATGTAGACCAGATAGGCATGGTAAAGGTATGTACGAGGCTGACGTGGGACAATGTTAGCGTTCCCCATAAACATTCCCGTGGTGTCAGGTAAGACTTCAAGGTATCCGCAAAAATCAAACGCTGAATCAGCATCACGTTTGATAGTGAGCGCTTCATCGGAGTTCTGCTGCGACTGAAGTAATGTCCTGGCACTCATAGGGTCACTGAAACGCTGCATAAGCTGACGAACAATCACTGCCAGCTCGCTGGCAATCTTCTCTTTGAGCTGAGTATCACGTTCCTCCGGGGCTATCTGGTCGGGGAAATGCAGGATCACCCTTCGACGTGAAACTCCACCACTACGATCAGTGAAACGCATCGGATTATTGTTCACAGCCAGGATAACCGCCGGGATGTGGGTTGAATAGGCGTTCTGATATTTGGGATCAACAGATACCGCATCGCCGCCAGTGATGGCTTTTAGTCCGGCCCCGTCACCGCTCCACTTTTCCTGATCGGGAAGTCGAATCAGTGAAAAACCTATTAACGCAGCTCGTTCTCTTGGCGACTCAAGCATTTCAATTGTTGCCGAGGTAGCGTTATCTTCACCCGCCAGCATGGTTGCTATTTCAGCAAGAATACTCTTTCCACTTCCGCCAGGGCCAGTGACCTCCAGAAACAGCTGCCAGTCATAACGGTTAGCCAGCACCATAAACAATGCAGCCAGAATAATGTCCCTCTTTTCAGGATTAAAACCTGCTGCACGATCCAGCCAGCGCCAGAATGCCGGGGCATGGGTTTCCAGTGACTCGCCGTCAACGGGCTGCGTGTAATCCACCTCGCACAGCGTACGTAACCAGTGCTTCTTATCGTGCGGGCTGAACAATCCTGTCCGGGTATCGAGCACACCGTTGCGAAATCCGATAAGTTGCCGCGCCGGATTCTGTTGTTGCGGAACGATCAGTTTGAGGGTTTCCACGAGAGATGCAATTTTCGCGGATGAAAAAGGTGCGTCGAGGCGCTGAAACAGCGCAGCGACATCACGGGCAAAATCGGCGTAATAGATAACTTTCCAGGCCCCCGCCTCATAGCGTGAAAGGAGCTGCCCGTTCGGGTCTACTGCCAGTGAATTTTTATAGTGATCCACTACCCTCTGCGCTTTTTCGCTGACGCTCAGAGCGGTAAATTCAGCTTCGCTCATTGTGTCGAAAGGGCTGGCAATAGCTGGTTTTATTACTTCATAAATTGCCAGCCGAGTGGCTTCTTCGCCGTTCTGCGTGAATGCATCGTTCCAGTCACCATACACAGGTGGGAGCGCCATTGTGCAATTGCAGGCCCTGGCAGCAGCTTCGCCCCTTGTTTGCCCCGCACCGTTGAGATCGCGGTCAGCAGCAATAATTATCTGGTGCGTTGGGTACTGACTGCAGGCAATGCTCGCCAGGGAAAGGAAATTGACGGATGAAAAGGCCACCATGACAGCATCGCCAGTCAGATGGTTGATAGTGAGTGCGGTAGCATATCCTTCCGCTATCCAGAGCCGTTTGGCTGCTTTGGCAGTGCCTTCAATCAGGTAAAAGGCATTCTTAACCTGACCGCCTTTAAGGAAGCATTTGCCCCCATCAGCGTTGATTAACTGCAGATTTACCAGCTCTCCATCTGCATACAATGGAACGATAAGATCTCCCGCGCGAAATGCCACACCACCGACTTTATGCATGGCGGTTAATTCCCGGCAAGGCAGTGCAGTAAGCCCTTTACTCGTCAGATAGGCATTGCCAGTGGTCTGACGGGACTTATCAAACAAACGGGAAGCCAGCACTGCTGCAGCTTTTTTCCCGTCCTCTTTTTCAGGAGAACCAGATTCAAGCATTTCCTGAGATACTGGCGGCAGGTTTCCGGTAATGCCGTTTATTCTGTCTGCCGCTTCACTAATGCCTACATCCAGTACTTTACTTACTAGCGCCAGGCCATCACCTGCCCCGCACTGGTTACAGAACCACGTTCCCCGCCCTTCCTGGTCATCAAATCGAAAGCGGTCTTTCCCGGCACAGACCGGGCAGGGCTGGTGCCGATTTTTCAGTACTTTTACGCCCAGCGCGGGTAAAATTCTTGACCAGTGACCACGAGCTGCTTTCTCAGCCTGGCTAACTTTCATTCCTGACATTGTGCGGCCCTCCTTAGTGCAGCGCTGGTTTGTTGAGGTGACGGGAACAAAGTTCATCCATGACCGTCATTCCGAGCAATGAGAGAACCGGACAGGCTTTAAGCGGCCCCGACTCCATCAGATCCGAAAGCAACGCGCAGGCAATTTCCAGCCCTCTTTGCTGCCCATGCTGGCGCAGATAGAACCCTTCCAGCTCGCGGGCTATGGCATCTTCAAGTTCAGCGAGCGTCAGGCCGGAATAACGTTCCTGATGATTGCTGAGAGCCAGCCAGGCACAGGCAACGGCACGGCGATACAGAGCGGCACGAAGTGCCAGATGAGATTCACAGCATTTCATCAGGCCACCTCCGCATTCATCAGGTCGTCATGGCAGCGTTGCACCACTCCATCCAGTTGCTCTGTCATCAGATAGATGAGGGAAACCAGTTGTTCGCATTGGGCACCTGCTGGCTTTTCATAACAGTCCTGCAGGGCTGCCATGCCAGTTACATACTCACCCACATTGCGTAAATGTTTCAGCCTTACAACATCGTCGTAGGAGATCTCAAACTGGTTCATAGCATCACCTCCCCGGCAGGCAGGCGTGCAGAGAGGGAGAGCACATAATCACGGACCAGCGAAAGACGCGCGGAACGCTCATCGCAGGCTACAGTGCGAAGCATACAAATGCGGGGTTGAGTGTCAGTACGGCGGATTGCGGCAAACACAAAGACATATTGCGGGTATGACGGGGTGAGGATTGTAGCCATGATGGCAGCCTCCAATAAGTAGCGGTTATTGCTACCACCGGAAACGCCAATTTCACTGGTGGCAGCCCGAACGGGGTTGGCGTAACCGGCCTTATTGGAAACCGGCCAGCCCGAAGGCTGCCCCGCCCGGACTGCCATTATCTTGAATGAACCACGGTGTACACACAAACACCACAGCCCGGAAAATGGGTGTGCCTGAGCTACGACGTAAAAAAAGACGCAAGGCGCGTCAGTTGTCGCCAATAAGTTACACGGAACGCCAATTCCGGCTGCCGATTTTGCGACAGCAGAAAAACTATACCTGGAAATGACGGCAGTAAGCAAGCCAGAAAAAAGGGATTTAATGTATTCAGGTATCATCATGCATCACATCCCCGCCCACGGGCGCTGATACGGTCCGCCATCCATGCGCTGACCTCAGACTGTGCCCAGGCGACATTTTTACCGCCAAGCGGGATCTGCTTCGGAAACGCATCGCGGCTGATCAGTTCGTAAATGGTCGAGCGAGACAACCCGCACAAGTGCATCACCTCAGGCAGGCGTAAAAATCGTTCATGCTGGTTCGGTACAGGAAATAATGGCGAAGCCGGAGCTGGCGCAGAAACAGAAATATTGTGCATCATCTACCCTCTTTAATATCCACAACAGTCCGGATAAATTCATCCGGATTCAGGTAGTTCCTTATTATGTATATATAACCCGCTTGGGCACGCATTATTTATTTAGCGTCAAATATTGATTTTATGGAACTTAAAATCCGGTAAAACCATATAAAACGACATAATAAACACCATGCCAGAGAACTATAAATACAGGAGTATTAATAGGAACTAACATTCATCAGAATATTTATTACCCCATGAGTCATTACACGTAATGGTGCTGCCTCCAGAGTCCACACAGCAAGGCTTCACAACTTTTGTAGATGCCTTAATGGCAGACCCCAACCCCCGGACATACGTAGGAATTGCATTTAGCTCACAAACATTGGCCCTGCATAAAAATCCTGGTATTAAATAATCTAAATTTAAAGCTAAAAATATATCCAAATAAATCCATAAAGAACCGGGTAGCTCTAGTTTTATAAAAATAAGTATGAAATGCAACACCATATCCAGAGGCGAAACTGTTAATTCCCGGCAATAACAGGCAGTCTATTTCAGTGCCTATCGAATACTACTGAATAAGGATGAATAGTGGTGAGGAGCAAAAAACAAATAGCTATGAGGAATAAAAAACCATCCATTATGAAAAAATACCATAAATAACTTCATTCTTATGTGAACAGTTATGAACAGTCGATGAATACTACCCTGTCAACCCTTCACATTTTAACTTACTGTATTTTCTATTTTTTTTACTCAAGTGAATAGTAGTGAATAGTTAAAGTAAGACTGAAACAGATTCAGTTAAATGAGGCCTTTCCTGGCTAGCCAAAAGAAGTCTTTGTCTTGTCGCTCGCACAATGACGTTCAATGGCAGCTTTGTATCCATGACAGCACAATTGACACCAAGACAAACAACAAGGTGCTGACATGACTATCCCAGAACAAAATAATAACCAAACTCCTGACATATCTATCCCTGCAGCGACGTTAAAGGCGCTTGAGAAAGTGAATGCCACCAAATCTGCATGGCTTGAAGCACGTCGTCAGCAGAAAGCGGCAGCGGATAATATTGCGACAATCCGCCAGCGCCGCGCTGAAATGGAAGCCACGACAAACGCCCTGAATGAGGAGTGGCGCACGCTGTTTCGTGAAAGTCAGGGTGTAGTCTCAAAGGAAATGAAAAAACTGCGTACGGAAATTGCGCTGGGGCGTGAAACGCTTGAGGATTTTGATGAACTGCTGGTAGCTCAGGAAAGCGAAAATGCCTTATTACCGCAGGAAGCCGGGAAATTAGCCGGACAGTACATCAGCGCGCACAACACCCTTGTGGAAATTCGCGCAAAGCAAATCTGGGAAGACTTCATGCAGTCGCATGGTAAAGTGTTAATCCAGACACTGAGCTTGCTCAAAACCACAATGGGGCGGGAAGCCAGTGCCGTTGTGGGTGTGGTGAATTCAGTTAATGACTCGGACACAGTACTGAAAGACTTTATTCACAAACATATCACCAGACCGGCTCTTACTAACGCTGCGATGCCGGAACAGGACCCTGTGTTTAAACTGGCGGGCGTTGCACCGGATTATGCGGCCCGTCTGGATTTCAGTAATCAACCCTCTCCGGCAGCTATTCATAAAATGAAGGTTCGTCAGGAACGGGCTGAGAAGGAGAAATCAGTATGACGGCCCGGGCCACTCCTGCGCAGGCGCTTACCAGTTTTCGAAACGCCCGTATTCTGTGGGCTGGACATAGTGAGAGCCGAAAAGCCGCTGAACAACAGATAGAATCTCTCCTCACTGCCACGGAAAAACCAGCAGATTATGCCCGACAGCTCGGGTTACTGCGGGAACGACTGGATGTGCTGAAATGGCAGATTAACTGCGCTGCGCGTGAGTGTATGTACTCGCAGCATCTGCTGATGGAGGCCTGCACAGAAGACGCTCTCAGCAGTTTTATGCAGGCGAATGGAGCAGCCCTGACATCTGCACTGGCTCCGTTTCTTAAGGGGCGTGGAGGGGTTGACGTTGCGTCCCGTATGTTACGCAGTGCCCTGGTTCGCCAGCTCGCAATAACACCGCCTGAAATCGCCGGGGATTATCGTGAGATTCTGGATGAATCCGGTGTGATGCCTGACCCCAAGATGGTTCGTGACTGCCAGGGTACTTACACTCCGGCACAACATCTGCGCTTTCAGCAACGCCTGAATGACATTAACGATATGCAGGAGTGATATTAATGGCACTTAAATGTCCCGAATGCGGTACGACGGCACACGCCAGAACCTCCGCCTATGAAGCACCATCGGTTAAACGCTCATGGTATCAGTGCCAGAACCTGGAATGTTCCTGCACATTTACCGCACTCGAAAGTGTGGATACGATAATTATGAAGCCCCGGCGCAATGAAAATGTACCAGTCGAACCGGAGCAACCTGAAAAGCAGCAGAGAACGCTCAATCGCTATGGCTCCGCGTCAAAGCTGTCAGGCCGTCAGCAAATCCCTGTCTGATTAGCAAAAAACGCCCACGTAATCCCGGTCCAGTACCGGGATTTTTTACGCCTTTTCCCTGGCTGGCCTGAGAGCGCGTTAGTGCATGTCTATGGCGCATGAAAACGCATGAGTATCATGCGCCATTTTTGACGCGAAAGCCCTTGTGCGGCAGCTTCTGAGACGATTTACGGGGTGCATGAAAACCAGTCTGTTAAGCGAAGCGGGCAGGCGGGCGGGGCTGCGCGCGCAAAGTGGTTGATAGGTATCTTTAACTTGGTGGTATACTCTTAGCCTTGTTACTCATGTGTAGAGCATTTGATGTAACGAGCCGATTACTATTTCACACTATTAAGAAGGATTGGAGATGGCCAGAGGCGAATTAATGAAGAAACTTTTGGCTAGCTACGGTAATGATGATGAATTTCGTTCTGTTGCTGAACGAATCATAAATGAAGAAGAAAAAAAGAATAATAAAGTTTTGGCTAATAGCCTAAGAAGGACGCTTGAAAATAGCCGAGCTGTAGGTTCGAATTACTCATTAAAAGGATTGGAACGATTCTCTCCCATGAACGAGGCCACTAATGATTTTGTGGAACGAGTTGAACCAAGCCATTTCCATAAAGATTTAGTTTTATCTTTCGATAACGTTAGAATCCTTAAAGGGTTAATAGAGGAGTATCGTTTTGCTGAAGCTATTCGGAAGAATGGTCTATCATTACGCACGAAACTTCTTTTTTGCGGGCCTCCCGGCTGTGGTAAGACTCTAACAGCAGAAGTGTTTGCATCCACGTTAGGCTTGCCTATGTTTATCGTAAAATTAGATAAATTGATGTCATCATATTTAGGCGAAACTGCGACCAATATACGCTCAATTTTTGAGTTCGCCAACAATAAGCCTTGCGTTCTTTTTTTGGATGAGTTTGATGCTATTGCTCGCTCTAGAGAAGATAGCAATGAACACAATGAACTTAAACGAGTTGTGAACAGCTTGCTATTATTTATTGAAAGGTTATCACCTAAAGGTTTTATGATTGCAGCCACCAACTTAGATAAAAGCATTGATCCAGCTGTATGGAGACGTTTTGATGAAGTCATATGGTTTAAAAACCCTGATAAAGGAATGATTAGGAGATTTTTAAAAAGCAGATTAAAAAATATTAAATATGATTTTAATCCAGATAATTATGTTTATAAGTTAGAAAAAATGAGTTTTTCAAGTCTAGAGAGAGTGCTTAATCAAGCAATAAAATCAATGATTATTGGAAAACATAAAGTTTTGAATGAGCGTTATTTTGTCGATGCGATAAATGATGAACATCGAAGAAATAGTGGTGTTGAACAAATGCGATAATATACATGGAGTCTTATATGGCAGAGTATGAACATTTACGACTTGTTAAAATTCCTCAGCAATTAGAAAGAAGAAAAAAACCGGGATATGGTTCAGCTCCAAAACGTAACTCTCAGGAAAGAACAATACATGGAACATCTTTAATTCATCAAATTGATAGTACAGTTGCATATGTTCGAAGTAAACGTATTCCTGGAAACATTGATCCATCATTGATCATGAAGGTTAAATATGATGGGTCTGCTGCCGATGAAGACTGGTTAAGGCTTGGGTTACAGGTTCTATCTCACGACGATGATAAAACTTTAGTATTATTTTCTTCTAACGATTCACTGGCCGATTTAAAAGACAGAATTAATGCCTACTCAGGGCCTATACCCGCAAAACAAAAGAACCCATCCTACAATAATTTCGTAGGTAATTTAATTTCAATTGAAACCATTACAAGTACAGACAGAATAGGAATCCGTTTTAAAGAATCTGGTTTTAATGCCATAAATGATTTCGATGAAATGGAAAATTACATTGTCGATATTGAATTATGGGATTTTGGAGGAAGAATAGAAAGAGAAGCGAAAATTGAAACCATTAAAAACCTTATTGTTAATAATGGTGGAGATTTTCTAGATTCCTATATTGGCCCCTCAATTTCCTTATTGAGGGCACGGTGTAATATATCCGCATTAAAATTAGTATTAGAAATACCAGAAGTCTATACCATTGACTTACCCCCCATGCCAGATATGGAGACCAAAAAATACTTTAAATTTGAATTAGATGACACACCACAACCCATTAATGCATATGAAGATTTGCCAGTTATAGGTATAATTGACAGTGGATTAAACAATCATCCTTTTTTAGATAACGTAATTGTCGGAACCGTGTCTTACCTAAATGATGCTGGTCAAGACTCTTGGGGACATGGCACTTCGGTTGCGGGAGTTGCAGTTTTTGGAGACTTACGACATCAACTGGCTCAGAACCAACTGATTCGTTACGCTAGAATATGCTCGGCTAAAGTTGTAGATGATAAAGGACGTTTTCCAGACGATGTAGTAATTCCCAAATTAATGTCGCAAGCAATTAGACAGCTCCATCATGACTTTAATTGTAGGATATTCAATATTTCACTCGGTGATCCTAAAGCTCCTTTCAAGGGTGATCGAAATGGGCAATGGGCTTCAATTCTCGATGACTTAGCTAGAGATCTTGATATATTGATTATAGTTTCCGCTGGAAATGGTTCTTCTTGGGGGGCAGAACCAGAGGATGCAATTTCTGAATATCCAAACTATTTAATAGAAAAGAGAAATAGATTTCTTGAACCCGCAGGTGCAGTGAATGTATTAACGGTAGGTTCCTTATCTCATGGAGATGGATTACCTCCTGATCTAGCAGAATATGTTGGAGTCATCCCTACCGCAAGAATGGATGAGCCTTCGATTTTTACCAGATCTGGGCCGGGGATTTTAGGAATGTGTAAACCCGACTTAGTAGATTACGGCGGAACTGCGCTTTACGACACAGCCATACATAATATAAGGCCTGGTGGAGATATTCCTGAATCCGGCATATTAAGTTTAAACAATAAATTTTTAAATAGTCTTTTTACAGCTTCCTCTGGTACATCAGTTGCGGCGCCTATGGTAGCTAATAAGGCTACATTATTGTTGAAACAAATACCAAATAGTACGGCTAACTTACTGAGAGCCTTGTTAGTAAACGCCTCTTCTCATCCTTTAGAGAATCAACAGCGCATTAATTTACTTGATGGAAAATCCAAAAATAACATCTATGGAAAAGGATTGGTAAGAGTAAAAAATTTAATCTCATCCGAAGATAATCGAGTAGTATTATACTCTCAAGATGTTTTACAGCCTGATTATTTCGCTGTATATGAAATACCAATTCCAGATAACTTCAAGAACACCAAAGGTAAAAAAAACATCAGTATTACACTTGCCTTTGACCCACCGGTTAGACATACAAGAAAAGATTATCTTGGCTGTGAAATGAACTTCAGGTTAATAAGAGGTAAAACTGCCGACGATGTATTCAACTTTTTCAAAGTAAAAGAGGAAGGTGATGCTATCTCTGAAATGCCTAATAAATATAATTGTGATCTAAAGCCAGGCGCAAATTCTAGGGATTTTGCAACAATACAATCGGCTTCGGTCAGTTATGATAATGCCATAGAGAATTATGGAAATACGTACCATCTTGTTGTACGTTGCCAAGCCGGTTGGGCTGATTTTATTCAGCAACAACGTTATGCGATTGTAGTCGAGCTCACGCATACTGAGAATGTAAATATTTACCAGACCATCCAGCAAAGAGTTCAGCCAAGAGTACAAAACAGAAATCGAATTTAAAATACTAAACAGGCAACTATGTTGCCTGTTTATTCTATTTTAAATTAAGTTTTTTTAGCAAACTCATAAGGAGTAATCATTTGTTTCTTAGTTGCATCTATATAATCAGACCACCATTGAACCATCAATCGACGTTCATCCAAGTGTTCAGACGTATGAATATATGCCGCACGCACACTATTTCGTTCTGAATGACTCAGCTGCCTTTCTATCGCGTCATCGCTCCATAACCCTGACTCACCCAATGCACCACGCGCCATCGTCCTAAACCCATGCCCACAGACTTCGGTTTTCGTGTCATAGCCCATTGCACGTAAAGCGCTGTTCACTGTGTTTTCACTCATAACCTTTGTTGCGTCATGATCCCCTGGAAAAAGTAGCTCTTTATCACCACTAATCTGCTTAAGCTGCTCTAACAAAATCATCGCCTGTCGACTAAGAGGAACTATATGCTCCTCTTTCATCTTCATGCCACGATACGAGTAACGAACGCCTTTAATTTCTTCACGCTTTGCAGGTATACGCCAAAGAGATTTATCGAAGTCGAATTCATCCCAGCGCGCAAAACGTAGTTCACTGGAGCGCACAAAGGTCAGTAAGGAAAGCTCGACCGCGATCCGTGTCATTATGCGGCCACGATATGCAGCAAGACGAGCAAGAAACTCAGGGAAGCGGCTAGAGGGTAAAGCGGGGTAATGTCGCGCTTTGGTTGTAGAAAGCGCACCGGCCATATCACTGGCTGGATTTGAGTCGATGTAATCGTTCTGTACGGCATAACGCATAATGGCCGTAACGCGCTGTTGCAGGCGCTGAGCGACGTCGTGTTTACCACTGGCATCAACTTTTTTAATCGGGGATAGCAGGTTGCTGGTTTTGAGCTGGCGAATGTCGGACGAACCGATATGAGGGAAGATATAAAGCTCAAGATAGCGAAGAACGCGCGATCGATGGTCTTCACTCCATCGCTTGTTACTGGCGTGCCATTCGCGAGCAATGGTTTCGAAAGTATATGCCCCTGAATTCTCGGCCTGAGCTTCTTTCTGTTCGGCTTTTGGGTCAATACCCTGTACTAACAGTTTTTTAGCTTCATCGCGTTTTGCTCTTGCCTGAGCAAGCGTCACCGTAGGCCAAACACCAAAAGCGAGGCGATCCTCTTTTTTGTCAGAGGGCCGTCTGTATTTCATGCGCCAGTATTTAGAACCCTTGGCCGAAACCTCGAGATACAAACCGCCACCATCGGCCATTTTGTAGGTTTTGTCTTTTGGCTTTGCGGTCTCGACCTGTCTGGCGTTGAGCTTCATTTGGGGGCATATTTCTAATCGAAGTTAAGATGCCCCCAATTATGCCCCCAATGACATCCGGATTTCAACGGACAACCTCGGACGACTCAGGACGTAAAAATCGCTGCAAACATTGATTTTAAAGGGATAACTGGACTTTCTCGGATGGTCTTGGAAGTACTAATGGTGCGAAGGCCGCACCGCGATTTCCGACATAACAAACTGAAATAATTGAATTTTTAAAATAAGATAACCGCCACATATACTCACATGTATACTCAACGCGATTTCCTGTGAATACAGCTAGCTAAAAACTACTCTTCATCATCTTCCACAGGCTCTAACGCGTCAAGCGTGACTCGCACCATCGCGATAGAACCAATACGGATGAAAGCATCTTCGCCATCTTCGTCGGTTATCATAAAGCGATCTGTGGTTTCAGGCTCGCAGTCCAGCTTTTCAAAGAACGCATTCAACTGACCGATATCATCCGTCTCTTCGTTTTGCGGTGCATCAGGCTCAACGCTCAGCGGAATCACTGGGCCACCGTTCACCAAGGTGATATGGACATTAAAATAATCATCTTCGTAATCATCATCTTCTTCAGCAACGATTGGCGGTAGACCATCAGACAAGAACTGGTGAAATACTACTTCGCGCATATTTAACGCATAGCGATACTGGTCCGAGTCAAAGACAAAGAAGCGCTCTACATTCGGGCTAGCTATTTCCTGAAAATAATAATAAAACCTCCGCTTATCCACAGCAGAAATGGGCAATAATAAATAGTCCTGCTGCCCCTTTAGCCAGAGTTTTACGGTCCAAAGACCGCTATCCATTTCAATACCGCTTGCGGCTATCGCCTCAAGATCTTCATCAGTTTTACGGCGCTTCTTGTGAAAGTCGTTAATTAACTGATCGCTTTCCGGGAATACGATATTTAAAGGCTTATCCATGGCATTGCATATTGCCTGTGCAAGGCCCAGCTTTGCTGCCACCTTTCCGGTTTCGATACGCTGGATTTGCTGTTGGCTGGTGCCGACCATATACGCCAGCTCGCGCTGAGTGATCGACAGTTGAGTACGAAGCTGTTTGATATTGTTCTGTATCATGGTATCGCTCTTCTGATGAGATTGATAACAAGCATTAAAACACAAAAAAGCGTAAATACACATTTATGTGTTTTCAGATGAAGATTCGGAAGGAATAAGTGTGGAAGATTTGAAAGACCATTACCCAAAAGAGAAGACCTTTTACACTCACTTAGCAGCCAGCATTCCCGGATAGTGCTTCGCGATGATATCGTTCATCTTCTCTACCAGATCCATACGCTTAAACGTGATATGTCCGCTCCCCTTCTGAAAATAGCGAATAGTAAATAGCTCATCCTCAAAGACCTGCTGATGCGGGTTATCGCGAATAAAATCCATCAGTCGGATAGTCACATCGTGCCGGTTATCGGGAATGGTTTTACCATCCAGCAGGAACAACATGCGCTCCAGATCGGCTAACTGGTCACGCCGCCAGCCCCAGTTAAGACCAAATCCCCACCTGTCACATTTGACCAGCCCGCTAACGATAATTTTTGTTCCAAACTTGCAGGGGCTATTCGTTTTGAAATCCCAGCTCAGCCCTTTAAATACGTTGATGACGCCCCGTTCAAACACCTCGCCTTTATTCAGATGTAATTGCTCGAACGTACTCAGAATATTCTTTTCACTGACGGCAGGAATGTCGTCCTTTTCCAGACTGTTGTACCACTGGTCACGCGCCTGAGCGTCCATAAGCGAAAGCATTCCGGACTGTTGCATCAGCTCTCGCCATATACCACGATCAATATTGCAGGTGATCGCCTTCATCGCGGTTTCGGGTTCCTCCATCAGCCAGCAGTCGTAACGGTATTGCCGCACTCCCCATTCATTCGCTTTGCCCCCGCCAATACTGTCAGTTAGTGCAGAAATATCACCAAGCTGTTGCATGAGCACTTCAATCTGCGCCAGTGCAGCGTTACGTCCGGTGACGATACGCTCAATGCTGGTCGAGCAAATCACGTCGGTATGGCCGGTTAACACTTCAGCTTCAGTCTGCATAGTAAATCTCCATAAATTGAAAAGGCCTGCAACGAGTGCGGGCCAGGTGTTGTGGGTCCATCAGGACCACGGGAGGCAGGTAAAACAGTGGGGCTCAACCATCGATCGATGAAACCGATCGATTTTGTGAAAATTGATCTTCAAAATGAATTATCCCTCCGTGCAGTCCCTGTGCCAGAATCCCGAAAACGAATTTAACTGATTGTTTATCAATCCATTTCCTGTCTTAACGAGGGGCGGGCGTCTTTTGTCCTGAGAACATGGCAGCGAAATAACGTAACGGATATGTGATGAAAAGATGCGCACGCTGTAATAAGAAAAGGTGTGTTCTGGACCGGATTTTTGGACTCGATACAGAATTCTGCGACGAGTGCCTATTTGATACTGAGCAGGAAATCAGGGAAAAACACACTCTCCCCGTCAGGCGTCAGAAAGATGACAGCGAAGGGAAAGCGTAGCCGGTATGAAGCCTGAAATTGATGTCAGCGTCATTATCCCGGTCTTCAATGCGCAGGCCACCATCGGCTACCTGGTGCATAAGCTCCTTAGCGACCAGACGCTCAGCATGGAGGTGATAGTCGTGGATGACGGTTCCACCGACGAAACGTGGACCATACTTAGCGCCATCACCGATGAGCGGCTGATGCTTATTCATCAGGAAAATCAGGGGGTGTATGCCGCACGTAACGCCGCACTGGCGGTTCACGGCGGCGAGTGGGTGGTGTTCCTGGATGCCGATGACCAGATAGCTGACGGGTTTTTGCAGGAACGGCTACGAACTGCTCATGAAGCTCAGGTCGATGTTGCCGTGTTCAGTGGCTGGCGGGCCGACAGTGCCGGTCACCATCGCTCCCCCGTGCACCACAAACAGCCTTACGGCCAGACGCTCACCGGTCAGGAGTGGATACGCCACTGTGTGAAGCAGCGCGAATGGCCGCATTACCTGTGGCTACAGATAATCCGCTCGGCGTATATCCGGGAGCATGGCCTGCGGTTTCAGGAAGGCAAAAGCCACAAAGATATTCTCTGGACCCTCCACCTCGCTGCCGGAAACGGTCGGTTTTATTTCGCCGACCGCCAGGACTACACCTACATCAGCAATCCTGCGTCCATTACCCACCGCCCGGATTATTACGATATCCGTGCGGCCAGCTATATT
>NZ_QFXN01000254.1:0-231 GCF_003144775.1 Enterobacter sp. CGMCC 5087
GACGTGATTACCGATATTCTCTCCCTGAGCGAACAACAGCAACACTACGAGACCCGACGCGCACTAGTCAGGCATGCCCTGGTGGAGTGCCGCCATTTTCTCGGATTGTACCGGCGTAAGGTCAGCAACCGGCAGGTGCTGTGCTCCAGCTTTCGCTCGCGGATAGCCTTTCGCCAGCTACTATCCGGTATAAGCAGTCTTAGTGATGCTTTTTTCCTTCTGAAGCTGGTT
>NZ_QFXN01000255.1:0-3355 GCF_003144775.1 Enterobacter sp. CGMCC 5087
AGTAAAATTTACTTCTCCGCCGTGGTGTCGAAGGCGCAAGGTTAAACCGTGGATTTCGCGAATTCTGCACCGAGCAAACGACGCCCCCCAATCTCCATACCGGGCACCCACTGACGCTGTCGCAGCGACATCGCTAAAAAACGCCAGCCGGTGAGGGCTGGCGCTTATACGCGAGTGATGAGTACGGTTCGGTGGCTAATCTGTACTGGCCTGTTGCAAAAGCTGAAGATGGCGGAGATCGCGAACGTCCTTAAGCGCCTTTTCAATCGATGGCAACATCGCTGCCGAATCCGTCCGGTCTTCATCGTTGTCGAAGACAATCTCGCTGTCACAGTCGATGTTGTCCTGAAGCCAGTCAATCAGAATGTTGAGTGCTGCTTCGGTGGTTAATTCCGGCATGTGAAAACCTTGTGGTGATTGAGGCTGGGTTACCAGTCGAAGGTGGCAAATTCAGGTAGCAGTTCACCGAGGGCATCCAGATTGAGGATACGGATGGCATAGCTTCGCATCAGCGTGACGACTAACCGGCGACAGGCCTTTGATAACCCCAGCCGCTTTAGTTCCAGCACGGGATGTAAACGGGCATTCAGCCTGAGAATAAATCCGTAGCCGGTATACAGTATCCAGTCGCCGTTGTTGCCATCGTGACGTTGAAGGGTTATGTGTTCAAAGATAGCGTTATCCTCACCGGTGATGTGCGCGGTGCTATACTGGAACCCATTCAGACGAGCTGCATGTGGTAGAGAATCTTCCACGACCAGTTTTCCGGGTTCGTCAGCAACGCGAAGCGAATACCCGTTGTCGCAGACCACATTGATCAGGTCGGCCAGTTCCATACCGTCGATATCTACAGCGATCCGGCCCCCGTTAAGGGCCAGAACGTTGATGATATCGGCTTCTACCGTCAGGGACAGCTTCATGGCTGCACCTCGCGGTATTTACCGGTGGTGATGTCGGTCACCGTTCTGTAATCGTTGCGGGTCATCAGCCCGGTGGCTTTGCGGGCGCGAAGGATGTCGATACTGGTGATAAGCGGCGACTGTGTTTCTGCACTGAAGCCGCGGCGATCGGTGCGTACCAGGTCATACTTTTCCACGATAAAATTCACGGCGTCGCACAGTGATATACCCGCGTCGATATGCTCCTGAATGACGCTGTCGTTGCCAAACGGCGTGTCGTTAAGCGTGAGGCCATAGTGCTGGTCCAGCAGGTGGCTAAGGAGCTGCTGCCAGATTTCAACGGGTGACGGGCGTGATGAAGCCTCCCGCGTGGCGGAGAGTGGTTGGGTTTGCATCGCTGGATCTCTTTGTTGATGGGTAAAAATAAGGAGTAAGACGCTTTACGCGGTTGTTACGGGTGTCGGATAAATCGCCAGGTACACGTACCCATGCGAGCCGAGGCTATCGGCCTCGCAGGTAAGCCCTTTTGCATACAGGGTCACACTGTGCTGATGGCGGGGAGTGAGTTCGCCGCTGGTGAGCATCAATTCAAGTTGCTTCAACAGCAGCGGGAATGCCTGGTCCAGATGGCGTAAATCCGCCTCGCTGAAGGTCCCAGTGATGCTGGCGCGGTCATTCAGGTAATGCAGCCGGTTGCCTTCCTGCACCAGACGGGCACCAAAACAGGGTGTGATATCGCGTTTAAGCCCCCACCAGGGTTCGGCGATATCGTGGTTTACAGGCGGTATGTTATTCGACAATTTTTGCCTTCCTTACACGTGAATTAATTGAGCGTGACGCTGCGCAACACGACATACGGGCCGTTGCGGCCCTGACGACGCTCGGCAAATACAGCCAGCACACCGTAGATATCCTGCACCTCACGGCCAGCATAGTGGCAGACGCTGCCGGACCACTGATAGCGCCCGGTACAGAAACGAAACAGCCGGGACTGCGGATGCTGGCGGTATATCGCCATTGCCTGGCGCTTACTGATAATCTTCATCGATATTTTGCTCCTTAAATCCATCCTCGCTCTGCAAACGAGACTATTTCCATCCCGCCCACCACCAGATGGTCCAGGAGACGGATATCGACCAGCTCCAGTGTCTGTTTCAGACGCTCTGTAATCAGTCTGTCAGCCTTGCTGGGCTCCGCCTCCCCTGACGGGTGGTTATGCGCCATAACGCAAGCCGCAGCGTTATGCTTCAGACCGGCCTTTACGACCTCACGCGGATGCACGGTGATGGTGTTGATTGTTCCGAGAAAAAGCGTGTCGTGGGCTATCAGGCGATGCTGATTGTCGAGCCACAGAACGGAAAGAGCTTCCCTTTCCAGAGGAGCGAGATGCAGGCGCAGCCAGTCGCGGACGGCATTGCTGGACGTAAATGACGCGCCGGGTTCGCGTAGCTGACACTCCAGCAGGGTTAAGGCTTCCCGGATGGTTTGCTGGTCGGCAGGGGCTAATGCGGCGGCAAACAGCGGTAACTGTTGTTCCATAATTTTGACCTCAGTCGATGATGTGCATGATGGCGCTGCATTCTGCGTGACTGAGCGCGTAGTCCCGCAGGCGGTAATAGTGATCCGTCATGGTGTCGCATTCAGTGCGCATAGCGTGGTGGCTGTAAGTCATCAGACAGACGGTAATCCCGGCAGCTTCAGCGCTGAGCTCACCGCCATTTCCGTTCAGGGTGTTGAACAGCGACCATTGTTCATCGGTATTGTCGTCAGCTTCCGGAGCCATAAACGCGCCGCCGTTGCTGAGCGTATAAAAATTCCAGATACCCCCGCTGTAGTCAGTGCAGAAGCGGTCCATCCAGGCGAAGACGGTGGGTTCTAAAGTGATCCACTGCGGTATGTTGCCGAAGTGCTGCGGCCAGAATTCCACGCGCTGTTCGTCCGAGATGAGCGTGGCGGTCAGTGCTGGTTCAGAATCGGTACCGGCAGATTGCGGACGTAACGGGAGGGTATCGTTAAGGTTGATAATGTCGGTCATGTCAGTTGTTCCTTGTTTACTTATGGGGTCAGGGGTTCTGGTTCAGCAGGCGTGACGGGCAGGACTGCGCATAGCCATCCTCATCACAGCGTGATGGCCAGCGGCCTTCAGGAAGACTTAAGCTGCACAGGCTGAGCTCACCGGGTCGGTAGAGAAGATGTGCACACCAGGCGCACAGGTCGTCATCAGAGACGGAGCGGCAACCTGTCCGGTAGGTCAGTGAAAGCGGATATGGCGCCACCTGAATCGCGCCCTCGGGAATACGCGGCATTACTTCAGCGTCTCCAGCAGACTTTCCGCCATTACCCAGAGCGCCCTGTTGAGTTTCACGTCGCCATCGATACCATTAACCGCACGGGTGTGACTGCGTTTGCCCTTCGCGGTACGTCCGGGCAGGCCGCCTTTCAGCAGGTTCTCCTGT
>NZ_QFXN01000256.1:0-448 GCF_003144775.1 Enterobacter sp. CGMCC 5087
CGCGGGTGCTGGCAGACGTAACGACTGCATGGCCTCGCGCTTCTCTTCCACACGGTCAAAGACGCCGAGTACTTCGTAAGCGCCCTCAATCACCTTCCCGACGATATCGCCACGGTGCGGAACTCTGATTTCTCCAAAGGACTGTCCACAGACGAGCGAATTCGTGCACACGCTGCGGAAAATGCCCGGCAATAGCTGAAAACTCGACGCCCCATCGTGGCTGTTTAAAATAATGATTTCAGGCACATGCTGGCCGTTTATCTGACCAGCGCGACGTAATCGGAGCAGGTGTTTGGTGTGTTCCCGACGTTCAGGATCGCGAACGCGCGACTGGCAGGCGAAGAAGGGTTCGAAACCTTCACGCTGCAGGTTCTCCAGCAGGGTAATAGTCGGTATATAGCTGTAACGGTCTGAGCGTGATGTGTGTTTGTCTTCACTGAAGACGCTG
>NZ_QFXN01000257.1:0-5840 GCF_003144775.1 Enterobacter sp. CGMCC 5087
CCTGCATCAGTTCGTCACGGGTTAAGGGGCGGTCGCGGCGGATTTGGTTTGTCCGCCCGAAGCGGCTGGCTAATCGCATTGTTAATCTCCTTTGTTGGTTGACTGAACGGCATAAACAAAAAAGCCATGCTCCTGTGGGAACATGGCCTGTTGGTGTGGCGGGTCTCCGGGTGAGGCCTGTGGCGAGTCAGTTTTTTGGTATACCGTGGCTGAGCAGGTAGCGGTTAAGCCAATACCCGGCGCTGACTTCAAAATTCCACGCCCGCCAGAGTAACTGCCCCTCGCGGTCACGGATGACCAGCCGAAAATGCGTCCCCTGGTCGTCTTCAATGGAGACGTTCTGGTACGCCGACACGATGACCTCAGCCTGCCTGCGGGTAAATGGACCTTCTGGCAGTAACAGACTGTCGGTGTTGTGCATGTGAATGCTCCTGGTAAACGTCATAAAACAAAATGCCCCGCTCAGTGAGCAGGGCATCAGTGGGTTAAGTGTGTGGCGATAATCTGCAGTATCTGCTCCATCAGCGCCGCAATTAAGGCACCTGCGAGCAGGGTTGCGGCCTGTCTGGCGATATAAATGCTGTCTTCGTCATAACCTTCTGCGCGAAAGTGGTCTTCCACAAACTGCTGTGCCCGGTTGCTGGCGCACCACGTCAGCACCTGGCCCAGCGCAGAGACCAGTATTTTGAGTAATGTCATGGGTAGGGTCTCCGGACTGCCGGGGAGGGCAGCCCGTGAAGGGGGGGATATGTAAATCAGGCAGGGTATGCTCAGTGATAGGTATATTGCCACCCGCCTTTACTGGTGGTGACATCAACTTCTGAAGCCACGCAGTTATTATAAAAACTCACCTCAACTGACTGCCCGTAGCGTAATGTGGCGGGCAGAATGGTTTCCTTATTGCTGGAGTACAGATATTTCTGGTTGGCGATACGACAATTTCCCCGGTTAACCACGATATTTTTCACCATTACGCCGTCATCGCGTGCGGTCACAACCACCGTGACATAACGCGTCCCGGCAGGATGGACCTTGTTAAAGGTTTCCACTTTAATGTCTGGCTGAGGCTGTGCTGCCAGTAAGGGAGCTGACACGGCCAGCAGAACAGGCAAAAGCCATTGTTTAATTTTCATCGGAATAATTCCTTATTAAATTCGGGAGTTGGGGAGAGCAGCACCGCCGGTTGAATACCTGCAGAGAAACAGCCCACCATGGGTATTACAGGCTGGCTCTGGAGACGCAGCCGTGTGTGCCGAATGCAGGCAGTACTTTACCGGCACCGTTGAGTGTGAACAGCGCGGGCCGGACGCCATCACCGGTGACCAGCGCCTGCTTACCGGTGCGCAGTGCGTTCCAGGCCAGCGTGAGATTGTTTTCTCCGACCCGGCTGTCTGACTCACTGATATCAATGGCTTCGCCACCGTCAATCCGGACCTGAAGCGTTTTCTCATTGTCCATGCCGACGTTATGCCCGGTGGCATCGGTAAACTGGATGGTGGCAGGCGCGGTGCCTGAATCATCACAGGTCAGGGACAGCTGAGACTGACCCGGGCCCTTAATGACAAATTCGGAGACTCCCTGGCCCCAACCACTGGACCAGGTGTCCTTATTTCCGAAGGCCTTTGCCATTACGGGCATCAGCGCGCAAGTCAGCAGTAAAGCGAGCATCATTTTTCTTTTCATTTTTAAAACTCCTTTGGTTGTCGCACCCTGTCATAAGGGGTATCTGTATGATTTTAAATGGAACACTGACAGCCATAAGTATCCCGTGCGGATTTTATAGCCACAAAAGTGCGGGGGATAACGATGAAATTCGATCGGTTCGATCGACAAAATCGATCGTCGTTTAAACAGTGATATTTATCGAAAAGCCCCACAGGGCTTATCGACAGTCTGGCTTTGCTTCTGGAGGATGGTATGTATCTCAAAATTTGCTGAAAAGCAGGATGAAACAGATTATGTAGGTTTTCGTTTCTGGCGGGCATTATCCGTTGATATGTTATCAACAGACGATAGCTGGTGGAATGCTACCGGTAATGTGAACTGCAGGGCTGAATATGCGCCAGCATACTCTTAGGATGATGAATCAAAATCTGGCTTATTTCTTTATTTTCGAGAATCCCTGACTTTTGCTTTTTCCTGGCATAACAAAAATCAGCTTTGACAGCGTGTACAGGTGTAAATCAAACACTTTGTTATTAATTTTATTTATATCTGAGGATAGTCTCTGAAGTATGTCAGCTCCATTATAATCATCATAAATGAATAACTCATTTTTTTTGTCATCGTGGTATGGGCTGACCTCATAGAGGCACCTGTCTCCGGCAACACCTCCTTTTGATAAACGAGGACCAATAAAATCTTCTGTTATTATAAAGTAACGAACACTTCCTTTGATCCCTTGTTTTTTCAAAACATTGAACCATGTTTTGTTTATCGATAATCCAGCCACATGGTTGAAATCTCTTTCTTTGAAGTAGAGAGTGAAATGAAGATAGGGGTATCCATCACGACGCCGAAGGAGAACCCAGAAATATGCAGTTATATGTGAGTATAATGCTAAGGATTTAAAGTTATTAATGAATTTTGTTGCTAAATCCTTAATGTCTTTATTATGGGTGTCGGACGAGTGGTGTTTACGCGTGTTTTTATCAACATCCAGAGAAAAGCAAATATACCCTGCTTTAGGATGAAATCTTAGCACTTCGTAATGATAGTCTTTCAGACTTTGATATGCCGAAATTTTTTTATAGATACACTGCCTTGTTGCAGCAATAAATTCTTCTTTGTATTCTGAGAACCAGCCACCTGAGAATATGATCTTACCATCCGTAATTCCCTCATAGTAGTCATATAATTCAGCAATGAGATCTACGGGTTTTTCTCTAACGCTGTTATTGTAAAAAAGGCACCAGGTATTTACCAGCATGTTCAGGTGTCCTCTGTCTCGCCTTATGTTCTTATGCATGTCAGATTTCCTGGGGTAGAGGAACCTGAAATCGTCCATCATGTTGTAAGCCTTCATCTGGTTTCCTTTTCAACAGGCAGCAGGTGCGCAAGTCACTATTACCTTATAACATAACCGCGCACTAAAGTAACATTTGTTGTGGTAAAAAATGGCATGACTTGTAGGGAAAACCAATGAGAATAAGGGGTGAGGTGTACTATAGCTGCATACCGGGTTTATGCGGCTTATCTGCTGTGTATCGTGGGGATTGTTCGTGCCCGCAGGCAGTTTCGGATTCTGACTGGTAAAGTACTATACCAGATAAAAGGCTGTCACAGGAGAACCCGGACTGGTATTAAGAGCAGAGGTGCAAGGTGGTTTATACCGGTTCATTGAGGCCCCGGCGGTAAAGGACAGCAATTGTTACATGGTACAGGGTGTGGAGATTGATAAGTTATTTTTTACCAGACTGACAAACAAATATGTGAAAAAAATACCAGGGCATTGACGCGAAACCGCCCTCAGTTGTTACTCCCGCCATGAACCTGTCATCGTCTTAGACTGGTCGTAAGCACTCCTGGTGAAACTCAATAGATTACTGTTCTGAAGTGACAAAAAATGCTGTATTGCTGACTGACTAACTTGAGAGTGATATGGTTCTGTTAAAAATACAAAAGCTATCGTATAAGACCTGTTTTTACCTTTGAGCGTTTAGCTTCTTGTGTTGGTAATAGTAATACATGTCTTTTCTGAATGTATTTATCTTTCCTGATTAAAGCATGCATTATTACCACTACCAGGTGAGATTAAATTATAGTGACTAATGCACATTCAATTACAATCTATTTATAACATCACCTCTCGCAACATTAAACCCCATTATTCAATTCCCAATAAGTATACACCTGTTAGTTGATGCGAATCACTGTTCAACTATTATCTTTATTGCCAATTGAACTATATTGCCGGGAATGTCAAATGATTTCTCATTGTAGCCATGATTATGTCTCTCGATACCTAAAAGCCCAATAGAAACCAAGCCAAGAAAAATGTAATTAATAGCCAGTCAACTATGCAAAGTCTTTAATAACCACTCAAGTTTATTTCTATAACAAGCCTGTTAAACAATGTAATTAAATACCTGATTCACCGTTTGTATGTACTACGCGCAGGCGGCCTCCGCTGACTGCCTGTGAACATTACCATTCGCTTTCTTTGATAGCCCACCTATTACCAAATAATACCAGGAGTTCCGCTATGTTTAATAACGTATTACTGGACCATCGTCATGCCCCGTTTAATTCTCGCTATTTAGAACGACTGGAAAACGTCATGGCTTGTGCTATAGCTGAGTATCCACGAACCTTTGCCCTGAGGGTAGATTTACACTTTTCCCCTGAATGGGCAGCAGACGACAGTATCTGCTGTCACCCTAATACCTCATCTAACGTCATGGCGCGTTTTACTCGCTCCCTGACAGCAAAGATCGACCATTATCGTCAACAACGTTGTTTGAGAGGCCTGCGGGATTATTCTTGCAAGTTACGTTATTTCTGGGTCAGGGAAACTGAAACGGCTCTGCACAGTCACTACCACGCGCTACTGTTCTTCAATAAAGACTTATTCCGGTCTCTGGGATCGGCGGGATACCGCAGCCTGTGGAACATGATACAAGAAGCCTGGCTGAGCGCACTGGGGTTAACCGATTATCCCGAATACAGCCGCCTGGTCCATTTCCCTCAAAGTGGCTCTTACATTCTTGAGCGTGACAAACCCGTATTTCGTCAGCAGTACGAAGACCTGGTCTTCCGTGCGAGTTACCTGGCAAAAGAGCGGACTAAACATTACTCCGCTGATACACGTTCCATGGGCGCCAGTCAGGGGTAGGCTGGCAACACCGTCGTTCTGGCTGTAATACGGTATTTTTTTACAGGCATTCCCAATCCTCTGAAGGAGTACCGGCGTGCAATGTTACTCAACCACACCGGACGCCTCCCACTATCCATTTTCAGAGGGAGAGATTCCATGACCACGAACAATAACCCCGTCCTTCGCGCAGAAGACCCGCTTATCGACATGACGTTCATTACCACGTTTACCGGGATGACCGACAAGTGGTTCTACAAGCTTATTCAGGATGGCGAATTCCCGAAACCCATCAAGCTGGGACGGAGTTCCCGTTGGTATAAAAGCGAAGTAGAAAGCTGGATGCAACAGCGTATTGCAGATTCCCGTGGCGCCTGAGCAGAGGAGACAGCTGAATGGAAAAACGACGCGGTACTCAGCCATGGAAAATCCCTCCACGCTGGACGTGTCCCCGTTGCCAGCGACAGTACTGTGGTGCCGGACCCTGCCCCGTGTGTTTTCGTCCCTCCGGCGCACCTGCACAACCGTAACCTTTCTGCATTCCGGGACCGGCCATGGCCGCTACCGACCCGCTAACGCATAACTCAACCGCCATTCGCACCCTGCCATGCTGCCCGTACCGAGACGGCTGACGCCTGCGTGTCGTCTGGCGGTAAGGACCTGAACGATGTACGCAAAATCTTTTATCGGCCTCGACGGCAATGGTCTGCTGGCCGGTGCCAGAACCGCGCAGACCGCCCCATACGATCGCTATTGCTGCCATCTCTGCGGCAGCGCCTTACAGTACCCCCCTGAATACCAGACCGAACGCCCGTGGTTTGAACACCGGTACGACGCGCTGACTGAGAACGGGCGACAGCACTGCCCGTATGTCAAACCGGAAGCGAAAGAAACCCGCCATATCCGGCAACTGCAATGGCATGTACCGGATGTCCGTCCGCTGGTTTACCGCGCCGACTGGCACTGTTCTGGCTGCGACAGCGATTACCACGGTGAACGTTATTGCCTGACCTGCAGAACGGGTGAA
>NZ_QFXN01000258.1:0-513 GCF_003144775.1 Enterobacter sp. CGMCC 5087
CGTGTCTGGCAGCACACCGGAGGTGACGGTATGCGCATACTGAAATGCTATCTCGCGAACGATGCTTCAGGCCGCTTCGTCACGGCGGATGATGCCGCGAGGGCGCCGGACAGCGTATGGACCTGTGCGTCCTGTGGCTGTGTGCTGTACCTGCTGACGGGCTTTGGTGAGAAACCCTGGTTTGAGCACGACCAGCAGACGGTGGCCGAACATGTGCTGATGAACTGTGCGCATCTGGACCCGGAGGTCAAAGCTGAAGCCCGACGCAGGAAACTGCGCCGCCTCATCGGTGGTCTGGATGCGCCGGTGATGTCGCTTGCCTGGTACTGCGCGTGGTGTGGTAACCATTATCAGGGCGTGAAGTATTGCGCACGCTGCCTGACCGGCATTTACAGCATCGAAGAAGCGAACTGGCGGATGAATTACTGCTGCAACACACTCCCCGGATAAGTCCTGTACTCACCTTCTGTATCAGATAGTTACCGTGTGACCTGAATCAACAAAAGAGAACCT
>NZ_QFXN01000268.1:0-2700 GCF_003144775.1 Enterobacter sp. CGMCC 5087
TTGAGTGCCCACACAGATTGTCTGATAAATTGTTAAAGAGCAGTGCAACGCGGCTTTCGCTCACCGTTGCGAGGTCCCGTATATTACGTTTTCCTCATTCAGAGTCAAGCGATTATTTTTGCTTTTCTCTGTCGGCGTTCATCTCTGAACCCCGCTAACCCGGCGGCCTGTAAGCCGTTGTTCCGTGTCAGTGGAGGCGCATTATAGGGAGTTCTCAGACGTTGACAACCCCTCTTTTAAAAAAAACTTTCAACCGTCTCTTTTTTGCTCAAAACCGTGCTACAGCGCCAGTTTTTCGAGCGTTTCAAAGCCATAACGGCGTAAAACGGGTAAAAGTTGGTCAGTCTCTTTCGTTATGGCCATACAAAACGCGATATTCGCGTCCGACGATTTCGCATCCGGCGCTTCATGCTCCAGCAGCCAGGCCGTACGACGGGCGATAGCCGCACCGGAATCCACCAGGCGCGTCCCCTCCGGCAACACCTCTAATAGCTCTTCCTGTAATAGCGGGAAGTGGGTGCAGCCCAGCACAACGGTATCCGGAGGTTCGGGCATCCGCAGCCACGGACGAAGAATACGACGCAGCTCGTCGAGTGATACCGCTTTTCCGTGCAGCTTCGCTTCAGCCATCTCCACCAGCTCAGCCGAACCCAGCATCGCAATCTGGCATTCGTTGGCAAAACGGTCGATCAGCTCGCGGGTATAAGGACGCTTTACCGTGCCTCGCGTTGCCAGCAAACCCACAATGCCGTTCGCCGTAAGGCGCGCGGCAGGCTTTATCGCAGGAACAACGCCCACAACCGGGAACTGGAATTTTTCACGCAGGGCGGGAAGAGAAACGGTGCTCGCCGTATTACAGGCGATGACGGCCAGCGCAAGGGGATAGCGCTTTTGTACAGCGGTGACGATTTCAACCACACGCTCAACAATAAAATCTTCGCTCTTTTCCCCATACGGGAAAGCGACGTTATCGAAGGCGTAGATGTAATGGAGATCCGGCAGGAGATGCCGAATCTCATCATAGACCGAAAGCCCACCGACGCCGGAATCAAACACCAGCACGGTGGGACGCGGATTAGAAGGTGTAGCTGCCAGACAAGGTGTATTCCCGTCCTGCAGTTTGGTAGCCATAAACTGTCTCGTAATCTTTATCGAACAGGTTGGCTATTTTACCACGAACTGTGAGATGTGAGGTGACAGGATACGAAACTGCGACATCCCAGAGGCTGACACCACCCATTTTTACTTTCTCAGACGGATAAGCACCAAAGTCAGTGTCGTAACGCGTACCGAGATAGTGATAAGTCAGGCTCCAGTCGAAATCATAGATCTGCGTGTCGAGCTGATATTTCACCTGCTGTTTAGCACGACGGTCCAGAAGTTCGTTGGTTGCGGCATTGCGGGCATCCACATAGTCGTAGCCTACAGTATGCGTCAACGGGCCCGTATCAAACGATGCTGTCGCTTCCACACCTTTAATGCGCGCTTTACCGACGTTGTAATATTGCTGAAGGTTATTATCGAAGTCGATGAGATTATCGACGTCATTACGGTAGCCGGAGACGCGCCAGCTCACGCCCGCCGTCAGGCCTTCAAACGCACCTTCCCACTGCTTGCTCTCTTCTGGATCAAGATGGTCATTGCCATAGAAACCATAGAGTTGTCCCAGATTCGGAGCCTTATAGGCCGTACCATAAGAAGCAACGAAGCGGTAACCCTCCACGAACTCCCAGGCCGCACTACTTTGCCAGGTGCCATGGCGGCCGAACTGAGAGTTGTCATCGCTGCGAACCGCTCCTTCCAGAGTGAAGTCACCAAACTGCTGCAGCCCGGTCAGGTAAACGCCGGTGTTGCGCAGGTCGTAGCCGTTGGTCACGTAGTTTGTACCCGGCTCGGTGCTCTGCTTCTGCCAGTCAACGCCCGCGCCAATGTTTCCATGGCCAACATCAACGGAATTCAGCCACTGGACGTTGTACTGTTTGATTTCATCCAGGGTGGCTGTCGAATCGTAGCGGCCCAAATTTGGGTCGTAGTTATAGTCCTTGCTGTGGCTATAGCTGGTGAGCAGCTGTGAATGGAAGATGTCATCGTTGAAGCGCAATCCAGCATCCCAGGTCTGACTATAGAGCTGGCGGGTATCGACCAGTACATCGGGGGTAAATGAGCTGTAGTAACCGTCGTAGGCAGTACGGTTGCTGTAGCCAAAGCCGCGAACAAATCCGCTCCACTGTTCCGAGAATGCGTGATCCAGTGCACCATAGAGCGTTTTATTCATAAAGCCGTCGCGATCGGTCTGGGCAAGGCCACCATTGTTGCCGTCCGCAACCACATCAAACCCTTTGGTATAGGTGTAATCACCCGCAAGCGTGACGCGCGTGCTGTCGCCCAATGTTTGCTGAGTACTGCCGCCATAATTCTGGTAACCATGCGACCCTGCACCTGCATTCAGCGTGGTACCGTCCTTCGCGCGAGTGGTAATAATGTTTACGACTCCGCCGATCGCATCCGAGCCGTATACCGCCGAACGCGGTCCACGAACATATTCGATACGCTGCACCAGGGAGATCGGGAACTGGCTGAGATCGGATGACCCCGTGACGCCCGCCTGGTTAAGGCGGATCCCATCAACAAGGATCAGGACGTGGCTGGAGTTGGTGCCGCGTATAAAGAGAGAAGAGAGTTGCCCCATCCCGCCACTTT
>NZ_QFXN01000269.1:0-23442 GCF_003144775.1 Enterobacter sp. CGMCC 5087
GCCAACGGTCAATATCGGCACGCGTAACAACGGAGGTTGCAGCCAGAATAGTTTTTTCAGGTTGTTCAAAACGATTTGCCGTCACCACCAACGAGTCGGCGCTATCCTGCGCCCAGCCCGAAAATGCCGTGACGGACAACGCCGTCAACAGCGATACTTTTTTAATCATTGTTAAAGCATCCACAATATAAGAAGGATGCCGCAGGCCTCATCGATAGCACGCGATGATGAAACCAAATGCGACGTGATCCCGGCAGGTCTTCGGGCTAGGTGGCTATATAAGGATGAAGACTTCCCATTTTCACAGTGTCTACAACGCTCATCCCGCCAGACTTTACCGCTGCGCGTCAGCTCCAGATTTACACTGGATTCCCTTTTCACTCTCAAGAGACCGGAAACAGAATGCTACAATTAGACACGTATAGATGTCCAGACAGCTATTGCCCATTAAATCTGGACATCCCCTGAACAATGCCTACAATCCCCGCGTAATTCTTTATCACTCAGGACGCATCATGACCCCAGAACACCTCCCGACAGAACAGTACGACGCGCAGCTGGCAGAGAAAGTCGTCCGCCTGCAAAGTATGATGACGCCTTTCAACGCGCCCGTTCCCGAGGTGTTCCGCTCTCCCGTCAGCCACTACCGCATGCGCGCCGAGTTCCGCATCTGGCACGACGGCGACGACCTGTACCACATCATTTTCGATCAGCAGACGAAGTCCCGTATCCGCGTGGACAGCTTTCCGGCGGCGAGCGAGCTCATTAACCAGTTGATGACGTTGATAATGGACGGCGTGCGCAACAATCCGGTACTGCGTAACAAGCTGTTCCAGATTGACTACCTGACCACGCAAAGCAATCAGGCAATTGTCTCTCTGCTGTACCACAAAACGCTTAACGACGAGTGGCGCGAGCAGGCAGAAGCGCTGCGCGATGCGCTGCGCGCGCAGAACATCAACGTTCACCTGATTGGCCGCGCGACCAAAACCAAAATCATGCTGGATCAGGACTACATCGACGAGCGCCTGCCGGTGGCAGGTAAAGAGATGGTGTATCGTCAGGTCGAGAACAGCTTCACCCAGCCGAACGCTGCGATGAACGTGCAGATGCTGGAGTGGGCGCTGAAGGCGACGGAAGGGTCAACGGGCGATCTGCTTGAGCTCTACTGCGGTAACGGCAACTTCTCGCTGGCGCTGGCGCGTAACTTCGATCGCGTGCTGGCAACGGAAATCGCAAAGCCGTCGGTGGCAGCCGCGCAGTACAACATTGCCGCCAACCATATCGACAACGTGCAGATCATTCGTATGGCCGCAGAAGAGTTCACGCAGGCCATGAACGGCGTACGCCAGTTTAACCGCCTGGAAGGGATCGATCTCAAGAGCTACCAGTGTGAGACGATTTTTGTCGACCCGCCGCGCAGTGGCCTGGACAGCGAAACCGAGAAGATGGTGCAGGCGTACCCGCGTATTTTGTACATCTCCTGTAACCCGGAGACGCTGTGCAAGAACCTCGAAACATTAGGCCAGACGCACAAGGTTGAACGTCTGGCGCTGTTCGATCAGTTCCCGTATACGCACCATATGGAGTGCGGCGTACTGCTCACGGCGAAGTAATGTGGGGCTTGTAGGGCAGGTAAGCGAAGCGCCACCTGCCAAAAAAGCCGGATGGCGCTTCGCTTATCCGGCCTATAATGACGAAACCCTTTACTCTGATAACTGGCTCTTACGGCTACGCATGCGGGAGCCAATCCAGAACACCAGCGCCACAGACAGTACGGCAGGGAAGAAGTTAGAGCCGATATCCGGATATTCCGCGCGAACCACCGTGCTATACAGCAATACGCCCAGAATAAAGCAGGCAGCGGCCAGCCCCGGTAACCCCACCGGCATGGTGCGGTTCAGGTAACGTTGATGCAGGCAGTAAACCGTCAGCACCAGCGCAATAAGCGGGAAAATCGAAAACGGCACGATTGAGCTAAAAATAGCGGCAAACGTACCATTAATGGATAAGCCAGCGATCAATGCCAGCAACAGCGTCCCTTTATCCTGACCTGACTGTTTCATTACTCACCTTCACTCTTCGGTTTGATGTGCCAGTTTCTCTTGTTCACGGCGATACCAGTAGTACGCGCCTTTGGAGATCATCCTGAGCTGCAATACCAGCCGCTCTTCGAGCTGCTTGCGTTGTTCAATGCTGACATCCAGCGCTTCGGCACCCGCGCTGAAAACAATCGTCACCATCGCCTCGGCCTGTGCTTCAGTAAACGCGCGCGGCATATGGTTTTCGAGTTCAAGATAGTCGGCAAGTTCCGCGATGAAATGCTGGATTTCACGCGCGACGGCGGCACGAAACGCCGCCGATGTGCCCGAACGCTCGCGCAGAAGCAGACGAAACGCGTTGGGGTTATTGCCGATAAATTCCATAAAGGTCGATACGGAGGTGCGGATCACGCTGCCCCCTTTGGCGATACGCTGACGCGCCTGGCGCATCAGCTGGCGCAGCATCAGACCGCTCTCGTCGACCATGGTCAGGCCCAGTTCATCCACATCACGGAAATGACGATAGAAGGACGTTGGCGCAATCCCGGCCTCGCGTGCGACTTCGCGCAGGCTCAAACTGGCAAAACTTCGCTCAGCACTCAGTTGACTGAATGCGGCTTCCACCAGCGAACGCCGGGTTTTCTCTTTTTGTTGTGCTCTTACGCCCATCACGATAGTTGAATCCTTCCAAAGGCCTGATGGCACTATACCAGAGAATAAAATTAATCTGTTTGCCTGGCTTTGTGAATGATTGTTTACGTGCGGTTTGTGCTCCACTGCCCGAAAAAAGCACAACGATAATTGGGTTACCCTGGCAATGATGTTATGATTCTGTTGCTTTTATGTATAAGAACAGGTAAGCCTTACCATGCCACATTCCTACGATTACGACGCAATAGTTATTGGTTCCGGCCCCGGCGGCGAAGGTGCTGCTATGGGTCTGGTGAAACAGGGAGCCAGAGTAGCGGTCATCGAGCGCTACCATAATGTCGGCGGCGGTTGCACCCACTGGGGCACCATCCCTTCGAAAGCCCTCCGCCACGCCGTTAGCCGCATTATCGAATTTAACCAGAACCCTCTTTACAGCGACCACTCCCGACTTCTTCGTTCATCCTTTGCTGACATCCTGAATCACGCGGATACCGTTATTAACCAGCAGACACGCATGCGTCAGGGATTTTATGAGCGTAACCACTGTGAAATTTTGCAGGGCAACGCGCATTTTGTGGATGAACACACCCTGGCACTCGAATGCCACGACGGTTCGGTTGAAACCATCACTGCTGAAAAATTTGTTATCGCCTGCGGCTCACGCCCTTACCATCCCGCCGACGTGGACTTCTCGCACCCGCGCGTCTACGACAGCGACTCGATTCTGAGCCTGCACCATGAGCCTCGCCACGTCATTATCTATGGCGCAGGGGTCATTGGTTGCGAATATGCGTCGATCTTCCGTGGAATGGACGTCAAAGTTGACCTGATCAACACCCGTGACCGCCTCCTGGCGTTCCTCGATCAGGAGATGTCGGACTCCCTCTCCTACCACTTCTGGAACAGCGGCGTGGTGATTCGCCACAACGAAGAGTACGAGAAGATTGAGGGCTGTGACGACGGGGTGATTATGCACCTGAAGTCAGGTAAGAAGCTGAAAGCAGACTGCCTGCTGTACGCCAACGGTCGTACCGGCAACACCGATTCACTGCAGCTGGAAAATATCGGGCTTGAAACCGACAGTCGCGGTCAGCTGAAGGTCAACAGCATGTATCAGACCGCCCTGCCACACGTATACGCGGTCGGCGACGTGATTGGCTACCCAAGCCTGGCCTCAGCCGCTTACGATCAGGGACGCATTGCCGCACAGGCGCTGGTAAAAGGCGAAGCGACGGCGCACCTGATCGAAGATATTCCGACGGGCATCTATACCATCCCGGAAATCAGTTCTGTCGGGAAAACCGAGCAGCAGCTGACGTCAATGAAGGTGCCTTACGAGGTGGGACGCGCCCAGTTTAAACATCTGGCGCGGGCGCAAATCGTGGGGATGAGCGTGGGAACGCTGAAGATCTTGTTCCATCGCGAGACCAAAGAGATCCTCGGCATTCACTGCTTTGGTGAACGCGCGGCGGAAATCATTCATATCGGCCAGGCGATAATGGAGCAGAAAGGCGGTGGTAACACCATTGAGTACTTCGTTAACACCACCTTTAACTACCCGACCATGGCGGAAGCCTATCGGGTAGCTGCGCTGAACGGCTTAAACCGCCTGTTTTAACGCGCTGTCGAAATGGCCATCCATCGAACCACGGATGGCCTCTGCCAGCTGCTCATAGCGGCTGCGCAGCGGTGAACCCGGACGATACACCAGGCCGATAGTGCGACGCGGCTCCGGCTTAATGCACGGCAGATAAACCACGCCATCACGTTTACGCTCGCGCGGCACGGCCAGCGCAGGCAGCAGCGTAATACCGCTTCCCGCCGCGACCATATTACGCAGCGTTTCCAGGCTGGTTGCGCGGAAATGGGTATCTTCATCCGCACCCGCTTCAAAGCAAAAGCCCATCGCCTGATCGCGCAGGCAGTGGCCATCTTCCAGCATCAGCAGCTTTTCACCGGCCAGATCGGCCATCGGTACGCGATCGCGGTTCGCCCACGGGTGATCTTCATAGATCGCCAGCATCATCGGCTCATCGAACAGCGGCACTTCAATAAAGGCTTCACTCTCTTTCACCAGCGCCAGAATGGCGCAGTCGAGCTTGCCGCTGTCTAACTGCGCCAGCAGCTGATGGGTCTGCGCTTCATGCAGGTACATTTCGAGTTTCGGGAACGTCTGGTGCAGCATCGGAATGATGTGCGGCAACAGGTACGGGCCAACGGTTGGGATCAGGCCAATATGCAGCGGGCCGGACATCGCCTCCCCCTGCTGGCTTGCCATTTCCTTGAGCACTTTGACCTCGCGCAGCACGGTGCGCGCCTGATCCACCAGCAGCAGACCTGCCTGTGTGAACAGAACCTTACGACTGGTGCGCTCCAGCAGCATCACGCCCAGCTCGTCTTCCAGCTTGCGGATCTGACCGCTCAGCGTGGGCTGGCTGACGTGGCAGGAGTCTGCCGCGCGGCGAAAGTGACGATGCTCGGCTAACGCTACCAGGTATTCAAGATCACGAATATTCATTATTCATCCTCCGTCGCCACGATAGTTCATGGCGATAGATAGCATAGCAACGAACGATTATCCCTATCAAGCATTCTGTTGAATAATACACCACATAGACGAGGCGGCACGTGTTTGACCCTTGACGTCCCCGCTCCGTCAGCGAGTTTCTCTCAAAACTCGAACAACTAAAGCCAACGTGAACTTTTGCGGACCCCGTGGTCCGCTTTTTTTTTTGCGTAAAAAACCCCGCAGATAAAAGCAAAATGGCAACCGAAGCTGCCATTTTTCGTGTTTACCCCTTTTCCCCGGTACATTCTCATAAGCATCTCTTATCTGACGCAATGGGAATTAAATTTCGTAAATTGCCCTCATTTATTCGTTTGCTGAACCGTTTTCGCAGCAATTGACGACGGGGGTTTTACGTGGCTTTATAAGGGGAGATGACAAAATAATGTCCAGAAAATTTTCGCCTGGGCATAAACAAAAATGATGGGGTGACTGGGTTTTTATGAACGAACAATATTCCGCGTTGCGTAGTAATGTCAGTATGCTCGGCAAAGTGCTTGGAGATACCATCAAAGACGCGTTGGGGGAGAACATTCTCGACCGCGTTGAAACCATCCGCAAGCTGTCTAAATCTTCCCGTGCCGGTAACGAGGCCAGTCGTCAGGAGCTGCTCACCACCTTGCAGAACCTCTCAAACGATGAGCTGCTGCCCGTTGCACGCGCATTCAGCCAGTTCCTGAACCTGGCTAACACCGCTGAGCAATACCACAGCATTTCGCCAAATGGCGAAGCGGCAAGCAACCCGGAAGTCATTGCCCGCACCCTGCGTAAACTGAAAGACCAGCCAGACCTCAACGAAGCCACCATCAAAAAAGCGGTGGAGTCGCTTTCGCTGGAGCTGGTGCTGACCGCACACCCCACTGAAATTACCCGTCGCACCCTGATCCACAAAATGGTGGAAGTGAACAACTGTCTGAAGCAGTTGGATAACAAAGACATTGCCGACTACGAACGCAACCAGCTGATGCGCCGTCTGCGCCAGCTGATTGCCCAGTCCTGGCACACCGATGAAATTCGTAAGCATCGTCCAAGCCCGGTCGACGAAGCGAAATGGGGATTTGCGGTGGTGGAAAACAGCCTGTGGGAAGGGGTGCCTAACTACCTGCGCGAGCTGAACGAACAGCTGGAAGAGAACCTCGGTTACCGCCTGCCGGTCGACTTTGTTCCGGTCCGCTTCACCTCCTGGATGGGCGGCGACCGCGACGGCAACCCGAACGTGACCGCGGAAATCACCCGTCACGTCCTGCTCCTGAGCCGCTGGAAAGCGACCGACCTATTCCTGAAAGACATTCAGGTGCTGATCTCCGAGCTGTCGATGGTTGAAGCGACACCGGAACTGCGCGCGCTGGCCGGAGAAGAAGGCGCCAGCGAGCCGTACCGTTTCCTGATGAAGAAACTGCGTGGTCAGCTGATGGCCACTCAGGCCTGGCTGGAAGCGCGTCTGAAAGGTCAGCGCCTGCCAAAACCAGAGGGTCTGCTCAGCCAGAACGAACAGCTCTGGGAGCCACTGTATGCCTGTTATAAATCACTGCAGGCCTGCGGGATGGGCATCATCGCTAACGGCGAACTGCTCGACACCCTGCGCCGCGTGAAGTGTTTTGGCGTGCCGCTGGTGCGTATCGACGTACGTCAGGAAAGTACCCGTCATACCGAAGCGCTGGGCGAGCTGACCCGCTATCTCGGCATCGGCGACTATGAAAGCTGGTCCGAAGCCGACAAACAGGCCTTCCTGATCCGCGAGCTGAACTCGAAGCGCCCTCTGCTGCCGCGCAACTGGGAGCCAAGCAACGAAACCCGCGAAGTACTCAACACCTGTAAAGCGATCGTGGACGCGCCGAAAGGATCGGTTGCCGCCTATGTGATCTCCATGGCGAAGACCCCGTCAGATGTGCTGGGCGTTCACCTTCTGCTGAAAGAAGCGGGAATCGACTACGCTCTGCCGGTCGCCCCGCTGTTTGAGACCCTCGACGACCTGAACAACGCCAACGACGTCATGACCCAGCTGCTGAATATCGACTGGTACCGCGGCTTTATTCAGGGCAAACAGATGGTGATGATTGGCTATTCCGACTCCGCGAAAGATGCGGGCGTGATGGCGGCATCCTGGGCGCAGTATCAGGCGCAGGACGCACTGATCAAAACCTGCGAGAAAGCCGGTATTGAGCTGACCCTGTTCCACGGACGCGGTGGCTCGATTGGCCGTGGCGGCGCGCCTGCACACGCAGCGCTGCTGTCGCAGCCGCCGGGAAGCCTCAAAGGCGGCCTGCGCGTCACCGAGCAGGGCGAGATGATCCGCTTCAAGTACGGTCTGCCGGAAGTGACCATCAGCAGCCTGTCGCTCTACACCAGCGCGATCCTGGAAGCAAACCTGCTGCCGCCGCCGGAGCCGAAAGCATCCTGGTGCCATATCATGGACGAGCTGTCTGATATCTCCTGCGATCTGTACCGCGGCTACGTGCGTGAAAACAAAGATTTCGTTCCTTACTTCCGCTCGGCCACGCCTGAGCAGGAGCTGGGTAAACTGCCGCTGGGCTCACGTCCTGCGAAGCGTCGCCCGACCGGTGGCGTAGAGTCTCTGCGCGCGATCCCGTGGATCTTCGCCTGGACGCAGAACCGTTTGATGCTGCCCGCCTGGCTGGGTGCCGGTGCCGCACTGCAAAAAGTGGTGGAAGACGGTAAACAGAACGAACTGGAAACCATGTGCCGCGACTGGCCGTTCTTCTCTACCCGTCTGGGCATGCTGGAGATGGTCTTCTCGAAAGCTGACCTGTGGCTGGCGGAATACTACGACCAGCGTCTGGTGAAACCAGAGCTGTGGGCGCTCGGTAAAGAGCTGCGCGAACTGCTGGAAGGCGACATCAAAGTGGTACTGGACATCGCCAACGACTCACATCTGATGGCGGACCTGCCGTGGATTGCCGAGTCTATTCAGCTGCGTAACATCTACACCGACCCGCTGAACGTCCTGCAGGCAGAGCTGCTGCACCGTTCACGTCTGGCAGAAGAAGAAGGGAAAGAGCCGGATCCGCGCGTTGAACAGGCGCTGATGGTGACGATTGCGGGCGTTGCGGCAGGTATGCGTAACACCGGCTAATGCTTTACGCCCGGCGGCGCTACGCTTGCACGGGCCTACGATACGTAGGCCGGGTAAGCGTTAGCGCCGCCCAGCAATACCCTGGTATCCACACCATGCACCACGACATTACCCACATCCTGACTGACCTGATCAACGGCACAACGCCGCTGCGTCAGGTGCATTTTGCGAACCCAGCGATCCCCGCCCCCGAACTTGCCCTGCAGGTCGATTTTCCACGTCTGGAGATCGCGATCGAAGGTTCAATGAAAGACCAGGCTGGCTGCGTTTTACAGCAGGGGGATGTTTTATACGTCCCGGCTGGCGGCTGGAATAATCCACATTGGCAAGCACCCGCAACCACGCTGAGTATCCTGTTTGGCAAACAGCAGCTTGGGTTTAGCCTTTTGCATTGGGACGGTGAAGACGTTCGAAATCTGGCAAAGCAGCACGTTGCCCGCCGCGGTCCGCGTATTGGATCGCTACTCTTACAGACGCTCCATGAAATCCAGATGCAACCGCATGAGCAGCAAACCGCGAGGCTGATTATCGCCAGCCTGCTTAGCCACTGCGTGGACCTTCTGGGGAGTCAGATCCAAACCGCCTCCCGCAGTCAGGCTCTGTTTGAAGCGATTCGGGTCTATATTGACGAACACTACGCCACTCCCCTTACCCGGGAATCCGTCGCGCAGGCGTTCTATATCTCCCCAAACTACCTGTCTCATCTGTTCCAGAAAACGGGCGCAGTGGGTTTTAATGAATACCTGACGCATACCCGGCTGGAACACGCGCGCCAGCTGTTAAAAGGGTATGATTTAAAAGTGAAAGAGGTGGCGCATGCCTGCGGATTTGTCGACAGCAACTATTTCTGTCGGTTATTTCGCAAGAACACGGAGCGTTCGCCGTCAGAATACCGTCGCCAGTATCACAGCCAGCTCACCGGGAAGGGTGCTAGTCCAGAATGATCTGAGTTTGCTGCGGAGCGGATAGCATTTTACGCACCGCGCCCATCACCTTTTGTGGGTCACGTAAAAAGGCGTTAATACCGCACTTCACGTAGCGCGTATGCTCGAAACGTTCACTGCCCGCCAGTTCGATATCAGTAATGAGCAATACGACATCAGCACGCCGGATGTCCTCTTCCGTAAGCTCACTCTCAACGCCCAGCGCTCCCTGCGTCTCAATGTTAACGCTCCACTTCTCCTGCTGGCAGAGCTTTTCCAGCCGTTCGGCAGCCATATAGGTATGTGCGACGCCACTGACGCACGCGGTCACCGCCACCAGATGACGTCCCGCTATCACTGTCATGTTCAGCCTCCCAGGGTAACATTGAAACCTTCGCACTCGGCCAGTTGACGCATCGCTGACACCTCATCTTCTGTCGGCGGGATCGCTTGCCGCATTCCCCACACCTGTCCCAGCAGACGGTATTTTGGCTCCCCATACTGATGGAAGGGCAATAAATGCAGCTGCCGTATTCCTGAAGGTAACAGGAAAGCCAGCACGCGCGCCATGTTCGTTTCGTTAAGCGTATAGCCAGGAATAAGCGGGACGCGGGGAATCACGTTTATCCCGTCAGCCACCAGCTGGCGGAAATTATCCAGCACCCTGGGGAGATTCATAGCCAAAACGGATTGGGCCAGCGCCGTGTCCATGATCTTCAAATCAAACAGCACTTCATCACACTGGTGAGCCAGCGGCATTAATCGGGACAAAGGCGCATCGCCTGCCGTTTCGATGGCCGTATGCACGCCGAAACGACGCAGCCTCTGGAGAAACTGAGTTGCGAAAGGCGCCTGCAGCAACACTTCCCCGCCCGAAAGCGTCACCCCGCCTCCCGAGGAACGAAAGAAGACATCGTCTTTCATTACCTCGTTTTCCAGCTCATCCAGGGTCACATCGCGCCCGATGTGCTCGAACGCGCCGGACGGGCACTCCTTAGCGTCCCGCAGGCAGGGAGCACAGTGCAGGCATTTACTCTCCCGACGCACCGTCTCGATTTTCGGGGAGATCGACTCCGGATTCGCACACCACGGACAGCGGTGAGGGCAGCCTTTAAAAAAAACCACCGTGCGGATGCCGCTTCCGTCGTTCAGTGAGTAGCGCTGGATGTTGAAAATACGCGCCACGTCGACGCGCGTTTCAACCACGTCACAGCTGATGCGCTGTGCGGCGGATAATGTCATCCTGGATCTCCTTCGATAACTCGACAAAGAAGGCGCTGTAGCCGGCAACGCGCACCACCAGCCCGGCAAAATCCTGTGGACGCTGTTGCGCTTCACGCAATGTTTCCGCGTTCACCACGTTAAACTGGATATGCTGCAGCTTAAGCTGGGTGAAAGCGCGAAGGAAATCCGCCAGCTTTTGCAGCCCGGTATCGCCTTCCAGCGTCGCAGGGGTAAATTTAACGTTTAGCAGCGTGCCGTTAGATAACAGATAGTTATCCAGCTTGCTTACCGATTTCAGTACCGCCGTCGGACCCTGCATATCTTGCCCCAGCATCGGCGATAGCCCACCGTCTGCCAGTTGCTCTCCCGCAAAGCGCCCATCGGGCGTTGCCCCCACCACCGCCCCCAGCGGTACGTGTGCCGATACGGTATAAGAACCCGGCGTGAACTGCCCGCCGCGCGGGTTCCGGTATTTTTCGACCTCTTTACAGTAGTGACGCAGCAGTTCAGCGCTGATGTTGTCGACATCATCGACATCATTGCCGTATTTTTCGAAGCGATTGATCAACCGGGCGCGGATTTTTTTGCCCTCAGACGTGGCAAAGTTAGCGTTTAACACGGCTAACAGCTCGTCAAAACTTAAGCGCTGCTGTTCAAACACCAGCCCTTTCAGGGCGTGCAGCGAGTCGCTCAAATTCGCTATCCCGATGCCCTGCACGCCGGAAAAGTTATAGCGTGCGCCACCGTCAGTGATGTCTTTTCCCGCATCCAGACAATCGCTAATAAATGAAGAGAGCAACGGCACCGGAGCCCAGTCACGATGGCCGATATCGCAGATATTGCTCCCCTCGACCATCAGAGCAATGTAGTGATTAATTTTGGCGCGAATATGCCCCAGCAGGCCTTCATAACTCAGCGCTGCGTTGCCTTCATTCTCCTGCATCGCGATTTCCATTACCTTTAGCAGGTTAAACATCGCGATATCGTGCAGACCGTAGGTTTTACCCGGAATCGACAGTTCTACACAGCCAACCACCGCGTAGTCGCGCGCATCTTCCAGCGACACCCCCCGATTGAGGAAGGCAGGCACCACCACTTCATCGTTAAAGATCTGCGGGATGCCGGTGCCCAGGCGAATCGTCTCCGCCGTTTTCAGCAGGAAGGGCCGGTCGATAAGCTCGTTAACCCGTACGCCGAGGTTCGGTTGAGGAAGCTGAACGCTCTGGTAAGCATCCAGACACAGGAAGGAAAGCACGTTCACCGCGCTACGCCCGCTCTCCGTCAGGCCACCCAATAGTGCGGTATACCCGGTCGGGAATCCGGCAAAATAGCGGGCGCTGCTGGTCGAGCGTAAAAGAACCACGTCATTGCACTTCACCCACAGCGATTCCAGAATCTCTTTCAGGAAAGCGGGCGCTTCGCCCTGTGAGAGCGAGGCCTGATAAAAGGGCAGCATATACTGGTCAAAGCGCCCGATGGAGAGCGAGCTGGCGTTGGATTCATACTGCAAAATGACGTTCATGTACCAGAAGAGCTGACACGCCTGCCAGAACGTTTGCGGCTTATGCTGCGCGTTATGGCGCGAGATTTCTGCAATCTTCCGTAATTCTTCACACCGCGCTGCGTCACTGCTTTCAGCCAACTCTTCAGCCAGTGCTGCATAGCGCAGTATATGACGCTGGGAAGCTTCCAGCAGAATCAGTGCGGCGGCATAGAACGTGTTCTGCGCATCGCGGGCGCAGTGCTCGCGCAATTCCTCCACCAGCGCACCCAGGCCGTTATTGAGCAGGCGCGGATAATCAATAATGATATGCCCCTGCCCTTTGTCGGTCTGGTTGACGCTGAAAATTTGCGTCCCCACAGCGGCTTTCACCTCATCCGTCATCTGGCTGTTGATGAAATCCTTCATCGACCGTTTTTCCCAGTAGGGATACAGCACGTCACGGTAGATCTGCTTATCTTCTTCGCTGATTTCAAAGCGGTCCTGCGGACGCGTGGCAAACTGGTCCAGCTCCTTAAGCAGCCAGTACGGATCCATCTCAGGAGACATGATGCCTGCACGCGGTTTAACGGTCCGGTTGCCGGCAATCAGTTCCTCATCACGAATCGCGATGTTCACATGGTCAAGAATGTACGCCGTGGCTTTTGCACGTCTGAGGATTACCGGCTCGCCTTCCGTCTGCTGATGGCTGGCGGTATAGAGCAAAGCACGCTCAAGCGAGATTTCACGCGGACTGGCAAAAAGTGCGTCTTTCAAACGCTGGGTACGATTCGTCATGAGGGAACTCCTGTAACGGAAAACGAGCCCGCCCCGAAGGGCGGGAGAGCGTCAGGCGGTTTGCGCCAGGTGGGCATCAATCTTGTTCATGATGGCGTCGGCGCGTTTTACCGCGTCGCTAATGTTGACGCGCACGATGGTTTTCCCGGCAAAGCGCTCTTCAAATTTAATGCCGATATCTTTGGTCAGGATCACCATATCCGCTGCGGCGATATCCTCAGCATTCAGCTCGTTCTCAAGACCAATCGACCCCTGCGTTTCAACCTTTACTTCCCAGCCTTTGGCTTTAGCGGCGCTTTCCAGCGCTTCGGCCGCCATGTAGGTATGGGCAACGCCAGACGGGCATGCTGTTACTGCGATAATTCGGGCCATGTTCTCTTCCTCACTCAGTTAATTTCAAAATCCAGATCCAGGTCGTCCTCTTTTTCCTCGACCTGTTTTGCATTCTTGCGGGCAATACTCTTCAGCACGTTGACGCTAATGGCCGTCACCACCGCCCCTACGGCAACCGCCGCGATGTAGCCCAGTTTGCCTTCCACCACAGGGAGAACAATAAGTCCGCCCCAGCCGGCATAACATTGCGCCCCCATCACGGCAGCCGTCACTGCGCCACACGCGGATCCCAGCATGATGGAGGGAATAACGCGCAGAGGATCGGCAGCGGCGAACGGAATGGCCCCTTCGGTAACCCCCACGCAGCCCATCACTAATGCAGCCTTACCCGCTTCACGCTCTTCACCGGTAAAATTCTTGCGGTTAATCAGCGTCGCCAGGCCTAATCCCAGCGGTGGCACACAGATACCGACTGCCGCAATCGCCACCACGGTGTAGACGCCCTGAGCAACGCAGATCAGCATGAAGGCATAGGCGACTTTATTAATCGGGCCGCCCATGTCGAAGGCCAGCATCAACCCCATGATGACGGCCAACACAACGATGCTGCCCTGCTGCATCCCTTGCAGCCACTGGGTTAAGCCCGTCGTCAACGCACCAACAGGTTCGCCCAGACCCCACATCATGATGCCTGCGGTAACAAAGGTGCCGATGATAGGGATGATGAAGATAGGCATGACGGAGCGCAGGACTTTCGGGACCGGCAGTTTTTTCAGATACCAGACCACAATCCCGCCGAGGATCCCGGCAATAATGGCGCCGAAGAAACCGGCACCGAAGCTGTTACCGACCCACGCGGCAATAGCGCAGGGAGCAAGCGCGGCGCGCTCGGCAATGGAATAGCCAATATAGGCGGCCAGGAAAGGCACCATCAGCGTTAACCCCGCCACGCCGATATCAAATAGCTGTTTGAGGTTAGGATCGGTTGCGGCATCCGGTACCGCGCCCTTGCCGTACAGCATGACCGAAACCGCCAGCAAAATACCGCCCGCGACCACGAACGGGATCATGTGCGACACCCCGGTCATCAGATGCTGCCGCGTGTTCTTGAGAATATGCACCAACTCTTTCATATGTCGCTCCTGGCCTAAAACCATAAAGATGTTGTGGCAAACAATAGGCAATCAGGAAGACGGTGGACAGGAGACAAAAAGGCCATTTACTGGATTTTTGTAATATCGAAATAAAAATGCGATCCGCCTCGACATTTCGGATAGACGTTACGCATAAGACAAACCACCATAACCTGTGAGTCAAATCTCACTTTTCAGCTGATATTACATTTGTCCAGCTTTTGGCAGATTTGTCACATGGCGCGCGCCATCAACACACTCGTATGCTGTTCCCCAATGAATGATGATGAGTTTCAGGAGTGTGTATGGCTCTGGTAGTGGAATTTACCTGTGAATTGCCCAACGGTGTTCACGCGCGTCCGGCAAGTCATGTGGAGACGCTGTGCAATACGTTTATCTCACAGATCGAGTGGCATAACCTGCGCACAGACCGCAAAGGGAATGCCAAGAGCGCACTGGCACTTATTGGCACCGACACGCTGGCAGGCGACGCCTGTCGTCTGGTGATCCACGGTGAAGATGAGCAGAGCGCCCATCAACAGCTGGAACAATGGCTCCGGGAAGAGTTTCCCCACTGCGACGCGCCGCTTGCGGAAGCCCCCAATACCGAGCTTGATCCGCTGCCAGAATCTCTCACGCGCCTTAATCCAACGCTTTTTCGCGCCCTGCCCGTTTGCAGCGGCAGCGCCCGGGGCGTGTTAACCTTGCTGACCTCGCTGGATCTCAATGCACTGACGGATTTACCCGACGCGAAAAACGTGGAAGAAGAGCAGTCAGCGCTGGATAAAGGCCTCACCCTGCTGGTGAAAAACATTGAGCTGCGCGCGCTGGACAGCGACAGCACCGCCAGCGCCATTCTTGAGGCACATCGATCGCTGGCGACAGATACCGCTTTACGCCAGCATCTGCTTGCGGGCGTGAGTCAGGGGCTAAGCTGCGAGCAAGCGACAATCGCCACAGCCAACCATTTCTGCGATGCGTTCTCTCGTTCCAGCAGCAGCTATCTGCAGGAACGCGTGCTGGATGTGCGCGATGTTTGCTATCAGCTGCTGCAGCAAATCTACGGTGAACAGCGCTTCCCCGCGCCGGGCCAGCTGACGCAGCCGACCGTTTGTCTGGCGGATGATCTTACGCCCGGCCAGTTCCTGGAGCTCGATAAAACCTTGCTTAAGGGGCTGCTGTTAAAAAGCGGCGGAACAACCTCGCACACCGTTATTCTTGCACGTTCCTTTAATATTCCGACGCTGGTCGGCGTCGACAGTGAAAGCCTGCTGCAGTGGCGCAATAAGCCCGTATTTATTGATGGCAATGCCGGTGCGGTCGTGGTCAACGCCAGCGATGCGGTGGCGCGCTACTACCGCCAGGAAGCACGGGTACATCAGGCACTACGCGAGCAGCAGCGCATCTGGCTCGATCGGGAAGCCAGAACCGCCGATGACCTGCGCATTGAGATCGCCGCAAACATCGCCCACGCGGTGGAAGCGCAGGCAGCATTCGGGAAAGGCGCCGAGGGCGTTGGCCTGTTTCGCACCGAAATGCTGTATATGGACCGTACCAGCGCGCCCGGCGAAAACGAGCTGTACAACATTTTCTGTCAGGCGCTGGAAAGCGCAAACGGGCGCAGCATTATCGTGCGCACCATGGATATCGGCGGCGATAAACCGGTGGCGTACCTGAATATCCCGGCCGAAAACAACCCGTTCCTCGGCTACCGCGCCGTACGTATTTACGAAGAGTATGCAGCCCTTTTCACCACTCAGCTTCGGGCGATCCTGCGCGCCTCTGCTCACGGCAGCCTGAAGATCATGATCCCGATGATCTCTTCTATGGAAGAGATCCTGTGGGTGAAAGAGAAACTTGCTGAAGCGAAACAGCAGCTCCGGGATGAACACATTCCGTTCGATGAAAAAATCCCGCTCGGCATCATGCTGGAAGTACCTTCGGTGATGTTCATCATCGATCAGTGCTGCGAAGAAATTGATTTCTTTAGCATTGGCAGCAATGACCTGACGCAGTATCTACTGGCCGTCGACCGCGACAACGCCAAAGTCACACGCCACTACAACAGCCTGAACCCGGCCTTCCTGAGGGCGCTGGATTATGCGGTACAGGCCGTCCATCACCAGGGGAAATGGATTGGCCTGTGCGGAGAGCTGGGCGCAAAAGGTTCAGTGCTGCCGTTGCTGGTGGGTCTGGGACTGGACGAGCTGAGCATGGGGTCGCCCGCTATTCCGGCAACCAAAGCGCGCCTGGCACAGCTTGATAGCCGCGCCTGCCGCCAGCTGCTGAACCAGGCCATGGCGTGTCGCACTTCGCTTGAAGTGGAACACCTGCTGGCGCAGTTCCGCATGAATCAGCAGGACACGCCGCTGGTCACACCTCGCTGCATTTCGCTGGACAATGACTGGAACAGCAAAGAAGAGGTTATGAAAGGAATGACCGATAACCTGCTGCTCGCCGGACGTTGCCGCTACCCCCGCAAACTGGAGGCCGACCTGTGGGCGCGCGAGGCCGTCTTCTCCACCGGGCTCGGCTTTAGCTTTGCTATCCCGCACAGCAAGTCTGAGCATATTGAGCAATCCACCATCAGCGTTGCGCGCCTGAAATCCCCCGTCATGTGGGGAGATGAAGAAGCACAGTTCATCATCATGCTTACGCTGAACAAACACGCCGCGGGCGATCAGCATATGCGTATTTTCTCCCGCCTGGCCCGCCGCATCATGCATGACGATTTCCGCAGTGCGCTGGTCAACGCCAGCTCAGAAGAGGCCATCGCCTCCCTGCTGCAACACGAATTAGAACTCTGAAACGAGGAAGAGTAATGGAACTGTATCTGGATACCGCCAACGTGGCGGAAGTTGAACGTCTGGCCCGCATCTTCCCTATTGCGGGCGTTACCACCAACCCGAGCATCATTGCCGCCAGCCGTGAATCCATCTGGGACGTGCTCCCGCGCCTGCAAAAAGCCACTGGACCGGAAGGCACGCTGTTTGCTCAAACCATGAGCCGCGATGCAGAAGGCATGGTAGCGGAGGCAAAACGTTTGAGTAACGCCGTCCCGGGCATCGTGGTGAAAATCCCGGTGACGGCTCAGGGGCTCATCGCGATTAAGGCTTTGAAAAAAGAAGGGATAGCCACGCTGGGGACCGCCGTTTACAGCGCGGCACAGGGCATGCTCGCCGCGCTGGCAGGCGCGAAATATGTCGCGCCGTATGTGAACCGCGTTGACGCTCAGGGCGGTGATGGCATTCGCATGGTCCAGGAGCTGCAGTCCCTGCTGGAACTGCACGCGCCGGAAAGCAAAGTGCTGGCCGCCAGCTTCAAAACGCCGCGGCAGGCGCTGGACTGCCTGCTGGCGGGATGCGAGGCAATCACGCTTCCCTTAGACGTAGCGCAACAAATGCTCGGCACGCCAGCGGTAGAGTCAGCCATAGAGAAGTTCGAGCAGGACTGGAAAAACGCGTTTGGTAACCTCAACCTCTAAGGGAGAACTGTTATGGACCGTATCATTCAATCGCCGGGAAAATACATCCAGGGCGCTGATGTGCTTACCCGTCTCGGCGACTATCTGAAGCCTCTGGCCAACCGCTGGCTGGTCGTCGGCGATAAATTTGTGTTGGGTTTTGCCGAAGAGACCCTGCGCCAGAGTTTTAAAAAAGCCGAACTGCACGCCGAAATCGCGCCGTTTGGTGGCGAATGTTCACAAAATGAAATCGATCGTCTGAAAAAGCTGGCCGACAGCGCCGACTGTCTGGCGGTGTTGGGTATCGGCGGCGGTAAAACGCTGGATACCGCCAAAGCGCTGGCCCATTTTATGGATGTGCCGGTCGCTATTGCGCCAACAATCGCCTCTACCGATGCGCCGTGCAGCGCCCTTTCCGTCATTTACACCGACAGCGGTGAGTTCGATCGCTACCTGATGCTGCCGCACAACCCGAACATGGTTATCGTCGATACAAAAGTGGTAGCGGGCGCGCCGGCACGCCTGCTGGCCGCCGGGATTGGCGATGCGCTGGCGACGTGGTTTGAAGCACGCGCCTGCTCGCGCAGCGGCGCGACCACCATGGCGGGCGGCAAATGTACGCAGGCAGCACTCGCGCTGGCCGAGCTGTGCTACAACACGCTGATTGAAGAAGGTGAAAAAGCGATGCTGGCGGCAGAACAGCATGTGGTGACGCCTGCTCTTGAACGCATTATCGAAGCCAATACCTATCTCAGCGGCGTAGGCTTTGAAAGCGGCGGGCTGGCGGCAGCACACGCTATTCATAACGGAATGACGGCGGTACCGGATGCGCACCACTTCTATCACGGTGAAAAAGTGGCGTTTGGCACGCTGACGCAGCTGGTGCTGGAAAACGCGCCGGTAGAAGAAATAGAGACCGTCGCCGCGCTTTGTCACAGCGTTGGGCTGCCGATCACGCTGGCGCAGCTAAACATCAAAGAGGATATTCCGGCCAAAATGCGTCTGATCGCGGAAGCCTCCTGTGCCGAAGGGGAAACTATCCACAACATGCCCGGCGGCGTAACGCCGGATCAGGTGTATGCGGCGCTGCTGGTGGCCGACCAGTATGGGCAGCGGTTCCTGCAGGAGTGGGAGTAAATAGCGTGAATAAAAATCCCCGCATTAGCGGGGATTTTTTTGCCCGTAAGCCGGGTAAGCGTCAGCGCTACCCGGCACAAGGGTTACTGCAGGTCAAACCGGTCCAGATCCATCACCTTCGCCCATGCGGCAACGAAGTCGCGAACAAACTTCTCATGCGCATCATCACTGGCATAAACCTCTGCCAGCGCGCGCAGAACGGCGTTAGAACCGAAGACCAGATCGGCGCGGGTGGCGGTGTATTTCACTTCACCGCTGGCGCGATCGCTTCCGGCAAACAGTTCATTAGATTCGTCGGTCGCCTTCCACTGGGTGTTCATGTCCAGCAGGTTCACGAAGAAATCGTTGCTCAGTACGCCCTCGCGGTCGGTAAACACGCCATTCTTGCTGCCATCAAAGTTTGCACCCAGCACGCGCAGGCCACCGATCAGCACCGTCAGCTCAGGCGCGGTCAGCGTCAGCTGCTGGGCTTTGTCGATCAGCAGTGACTCAGTGGTGGACACATCCACCTGCGCACGGTAGTTGCGGAAGCCGTCGGCAATCGGTTCGAGCAGGTTAAACATCTCGATATCCGTCTGATCCTGACGCGCATCGACGCGGCCCGGCGTGAACGGAACGTTGACGTAAACGCCTGCCGATTTCGCCGCCTGCTCAACGCCCACCACGCCCGCCAGCACGATGATATCCGCCAGAGAGGCTTTGTTGGTGGTGCGCTGGATAGCTTCCAGAGCCGGCAACGCGCGAACCGCTGCGGCGTTCACATCCCAGTCGCGCTGAGGGGCCAGCGCCAGACGCGCGCCGTTGGCGCCACCACGCTTGTCGCCGCCGCGGAAGGTTGAAGCTGACGCCCAGGCAACGGAAATCAGTTCGCTCACGGAGAGGCCAGAGGCAGCGATTTCCGCCTTCAGGCTTTCAATGTCTTCTTTCGACGGATTGAACACCGCCTGCGGTAGCGGGTCCTGCCAGATCAGATCTTCTTTCGGCACTTCCGGGCCAAGGTAACGGGATTTTGGCCCCATATCGCGGTGCGTCAGCTTGTACCACGCGCGCGCGAAGGCTTCGTTGAAGGCCTGCGGATCGTTCAGGAAGCGGCGGGAAATTTTCTCGAATTCCGGATCAAAACGCAGCGTCAGGTCGGTGACCAGCATGGTAGGTTTGCGTTTTTTCGACGGGTCGAACGGGTCAGGCATGATTTCCGGCGCATCCACGGCTTCAAACTGAATCGCTCCCGCCGGGCTGCGGGTCTGCACCCATTCGTATTTGAACAGGTTCTCGAAGAAGTAGTTGCTCCACTGGGTCGGGGTTTGCGACCAGATGACTTCCAGACCGGAGGTAATGGCATCTGCGCCAACGCCCGTGCCGTGCGTGCTGGCCCAGCCCAGGCCCTGCGCTTCAATCGGCGAGGCTTCCGGGTCGGTGCCGACGTGCGTGGCTTCACCCGCGCCGTGGGTTTTGCCGAGGGTGTGGCCGCCCGCGATCAGCGCAACGGTCTCTTCGTCGTTCATCCCCATGTTGCCGAAGGTCGCGCGAATTGCCGCTGCAGCAGACAGAGGTTCACCGCTGGCGTTTGGCCCTTCCGGGTTAACGTAGATTAGGCCCATTTCGGTGGCGGCCAGAGGACGCTTGGCCAGCGCCTCCGGGTCACGGTGGGTCAGCCAGGCTTTTTCATCACCCCAGTTCACGTCCAGGTCTGGTTCCCAGACGTCTTCACGCCCGGCACCAAAACCAAACGTACGGAAGCCAGAGTTCTCCAGCGCCACGTTACCCGCGAGGATAAACAGGTCGGCCCAGGAAATTTTTTGTCCGTATTTTTGCTTGATTGGCCACAGCAGACGGCGCGCCTTATCCAGGCTCACGTTATCCGGCCAGGAGTTCAGCGGCGCAAAGCGCTGTTGACCGCGTCCGGCACCGCCGCGTCCGTCAACGGAGCGATAGGTACCCGCGCCGTGCCAGGCCATACGGATAAACAGGCCCGCATAGCTGCCCCAGTCGGCAGGCCACCACGGTTGAGAGTCGGTTAAAAGGGCTTTGAGGTCGCCTTTAAGGGCGGAGTAATCAAGTTTGCTGAATTCTTTGCGGTAGTCGAAGTCTTCACCCAGCGGGTTCGAACGATTGGAATGTTGGTTAAGAAGATCGATGCGGAGTTGTTTTGGCCACCAGTCGCGGCTGCCTGTACCTGCCCCCGCGCTGTGATCGACGCCGCCCTGGTGGAACGGGCATTTGCCGACCGATGCCGCTTTATTGGTCTCGTCTGACGTGCTCATCGCTATGCTCCCTTTTACAGTGTTACCGTTACGATATACACCACTAGCAATAAGTTATAGTTGAATTAATCCACAGATTCGATAGCTAATACCTTTTAACTGTTCGCGTGACAAAAAAACCCTCGTAAAACGAGGGCTTTGTGCTTGTTACGCCGGACGAACGCCCAGCGTATGGCAAATGGCGTAGCTCATCTCCGCGCGGTTCAGCGTATAGAAGTGGAAATCTTTCACCCCTTCACGGCTTAAAATTTTCACCATGTCCATCGCGATATTGGCCCCCACCAGCTTGCGGGTTTCCGGGTCATCGTCCAGCCCTTCGTACATTTTGGACATCCACAGCGGAATGCGAACATTGGTCATATCAGCAAACTTCTTCGCCTGTTTGAAGTTAGAGACCGGCAGAATACCCGGAATAATTTCAACGTCGATGCCTGCGGAGACGCAGCGGTCACGGAAACGCAGGTAGCTTTCCACATCAAAGAAGAACTGGGTAATGGCGCGGTTCGCGCCGGCGTCCACTTTACGCTTCAGGTTAAGCAGATCGGCCTGGGCGCTTTTCGCTTCCGGATGCACCTCAGGATAAGCGGCAACGGAGATATCAAAGTCAGCCACGTCTTTCAGCAGCGCGACCAGATCGGCGGCATACATGTCCGGCTTACCGCTGCCCGGCGGCAGGTCACCGCGCAGTGCGACGATATGACGAATGCCGTTATTCCAGTAATCCTGGGCGATGGCCCGTAACTCGTCGCGGGTCGCGTCGATACAGGTGAGATGCGGCGCCGCTTCCAGACCGGTACGATCTTTGATGCCTTTAATGATGCTGTGCGTACGGTCACGCTCGCCGGAGTTAGCACCATAAGTCACGGAAACGAACTTCGGCTTCAGGCTGCTAAGACGATCGATAGAGCTCCACAGGGTTTGCTCCATTTCACTGGTGCGCGGCGGGAAAAATTCAAAAGAGACGTTAATCTGGCCGTTTACTTCGGCCAGGCTCTGATTCAGTGCTTCCCGCTGGTTGGCGTGAAAAAAGCTCATACCTTACCTCTATCAATCGCATGTCGTTATTTGTTGTGTTGTGAACTTCTATACGTTTAGACGTCCAGATGTAAAAATGACGGAAAAGCGGAGGGACGTCAACATAAATAATCAACAATAACGGTGAGGTTTGCTCAGGAAAGATGAAGAAAGTTCATGATGGGTGGTAGGGAGTGAGACATCGCCTCTCCGGGACCGTACACCCCTTTGGGTAAAGGTGAAAAAACCGCATCGCGCAGTCCTCTCCCCTATGGGATGTACGGTGCGGTTTTAATGCCAGCAGAAGTGATGCACAACCTGGGTAATCAGTTCGCGGGTTGGCTTGATGAAGCGGGTTTCCAGATATTCATCCGGCTGGTGTGCCTGGTTGATGGAGCCGGGGCCCAGGACCAGCGTAGGGCAAAGCGTCTGAATAAACGGCGCTTCGGTGCAGTAGTTCACCACGTCGGTTTTCTCACCGAGCAGCTTTTCCACCACCTCAACCAGCTGATGGTCCGGCGGGCATTCGTAACCCGGGATCGGCGGATGCAGTTCGGAGACCGTCAGGCGGCCCGGCCAGCGCTCGCTCACCGGAGCCAGAGCTTCATTCAGCAGGCCGTCGAGATCGCTGAGGGTCATGCCCGGCAGCGGGCGGATGTCCATATGCAGTTCGCAGCAGGCGCAGATGCGGTTCGAGGCATCGCCGCCGTGCAGGCTGCCGAGGTTCAGGGTCGGATACGGCACGGTGAACGCGTCGTAGTGGTAGCGCTCTTTCAGATCGTCGCGCAGGGTCATGATACGGCCGATGGCGTCATGCATCAGCTCAATGGCGTTCACCCCGCGCGCGGGATCGCTGGAGTGGCCGGACTGGCCCAGCACGCGCACGGCGGTAGAAATATGGCCTTTGTGCGCGCGGATCGGCTGCAGAGAAGTCGGCTCGCCGATGATCGCGCAGTCCGGGCGAATCGACGTGTTTTCAGAGAAGTAGCGCGCGCCCGCCATGCTGGTCTCTTCATCGGCGGTCGCCAGAATATAGAGCGGTTTTTTAAGGTTCGTCACGTCCACGTCACGCAGCGCGTCGAGGATAAAGGCGAAGAAGCCTTTCATGTCGGCGGTGCCCAGACCATAAAGCTTGTTGTCGTGCTCGGTCAGGGTGAACGGATCGCGCGTCCAGCGGCCGTCGTCAAACGGCACCGTATCGGTATGACCGGCCAGCAGCAGGCCGCCCGCACCGGTTCCGGTGCTGGCGAGCAGGTTAAATTTGTGGCGGGTTCCTGGGACGGGCTGAACCTCAACGTTAAACCCAAGATCGCTAAACCA